>JBKDZV010000080.1:0-2293 GCA_047971455.1 Mycoplasmatales bacterium
CCATCTACCTACATAAGATCTAATTGGTATATACCAATTGTATATACACTCCAGTGTGTGATGTATATACATTGTCTATACATAATATGTATATACATTGTGGTGTGTGTATATACAATAGATGTATATACATTTCTGCACACAGAAAGGGGTGGCAGGATAAAATGGGGGGGGAGCTGGGTGTTTAACATAGTGAAATTGACCTAAACACATATTATAACATAAATTTTATTTTTTTCCAAATTTTTTTTGATGTTTTTAGCTGCTAGTTATGACCTAAAAAACTACAACCTATAATTATACATCATAATGCACTAAAAAAAACTTTTTTTTTAAATCTCCCCATAGAGAGACAGAAATAAACTTTTTGATATAATGTTCACAGAAACCAAAAAGGACTCTTAGAATGGAGATATGGGACTCTATACTTTTAACAAAAAAACTATACAAAAACATTTAAAATGTGTTATACTTTGGATTTTAATTTTTGGTTCACCATAGGATCACATTAAAAAAAATATAATCATCTTTATATAAAATGTGTTATTATATATATGTAGGAAACTACAAAGGAGATTAATAAATGAAAACAACAATTTATACATTTAGTTATAATGGTTTAAGGACATTAGACAACTTAGATGTTAGAGTAAATACAACTTTCAAAATTGACTTATCAACATTTGATAGAGAAGAAGAATATCCATTAGAAAGGGATAGAAAAGACCTTAAAGAAGACTTTAAATACATAATGGGAACTTATGGAGTTGGTGGTTATATTGATTGTGAACCTACTAATGACTTCATAATAGAAACTATACAAAGAGATAACACAAAAAGTATTGACCTAAAATATTCTTTAGAACTATGTGATGAGTGAAAAATCCATTTAATCAATATTGAAGAAGTTGAATAATTATTTTTTAGAAGAGTTTGAAAAAACTCTTTTTTTAATGCAGTAGGTTCTAGTAAACAAAATTTAAGAAATTTTAAAATTTTTCTCCCCAGAACCAATATAAAAAAATATCCTTACATCTATATAATGGTGTATAATAAATATGTAGAAATACTACAACAAAGGAGATTAAAAAATGGAAACATTTGAATTTGAAATTAGTAAAGAAAGAAAACTAATTAAAGATATGGAGAAAAATCCAAATAAAGAATTTCTTATTAAGGAGTTAATAAGAGAGTTCACAATAGAACATGAAGGTACAAAATTTAAGTTTGAGATCAAAGGAAACTACAAAGAAGTTATTGATAGTTTCTATGGTAGAGACTTAGGAACTCAATTTATAATCTATGAAAAAGATGAAAATGGTGAGTGAATATTGTTAGACTTTAAGGTGGCTATAGGTTATAGTAGAAGTGTTAGATAATGAGATGAAAATCTCATTTTTTTTTATTCTCTTAAAGGACTTTAGAGTTCCAGATATCAGAAGACATTTTAATTACATTATGTGTTATAATAAATATGTAGAAATACATAGGAGATAAAAAAAATGAAAGTAATAACATTTAAAAATTTTAAATCATTTATTCATAAAATGAACCAAAAAGATTTTGACCTATTGGTTGAATATGGATATTATGATTTCTATTTCATAGAAGGATATGGCCCAATAGAAGATGGTTATGGTTATACTATGAAACAAAAACAAAGAGACCTAATAAACACAATAGATGTTGGGCTATTTCCGGAAGAGGATCCATCTCTTAGATGACAAAGTATAGACTTCATAAGATATTTAAATTATATAAATGAAGAGTTCCCAAAAAAATTTTAAAGGCCTAAAAACTGCATGAGATATTATAAAATGAGATGGTTAATCTCATTTTTTTATTTCCCTAAAGACTTTAAAATTACACTCGAGAGAAAGACATTTTAATTACAAATTATGTTATAATAATTGTGTAGAAATACAAAGGAGAAAAAAGACTATGAGAAATAAATATAGTTGAGAAGAAGAAGAGATTAAAGAGTTCATAGAACAAAATGGAGTTGGATTCAACTTTGGGATAGAGATTAATTTAAGTAATAACAATATGGAAGAAGAGGCCTTCATGGTAATAAGTGATGGAGAGTTAGGGGAAGAGTTATTCTTTGGCCTAATGGAAGAAAGTGGGGACTTAATGGATAATGATTATTACTATGAGTTGATAGACATTATAGAAGATGTTAAATGAAATTATGAGTCCCAGGAAGAAATTGAAGAACTACTTAAAGATAAAGGAAACTTAATAATCAATATAGGGTGAACTAAAAAATTATAATCATCTCTCAATAGATACC
>JBKDZV010000081.1:0-4229 GCA_047971455.1 Mycoplasmatales bacterium
ATGTTAGATTTGTATATAACTCTAAAACGATTGACCAAAATTAATGTTCGAGACATTAGGTATTTTTCTCAAGGAAGAATATTATTGCCTAAATATGAATATAATATCCGTCATTTACGTACCGAATTTGCTAAAAATTTTTTAGAACATATTTTTGGTTGGAACTTATTAACATTAATACTATTATTGATGTTAACAAAAAATCTTATTTTAAGTTTAGCTTTAACAATTTTTATTATTGGAATAACTTACATTATCTTTTATGGAGTAATTAAAAGGTCTAAAAAATAAAAGCACATTAAGCTAATAATGGGATATTAGAATTTAAAAATATTAGCTTAAATACAAAAAAATAAAATTAAAAAATATAAATAAACAAAATAAAATAGTCAAATTATTGATTATTTTATTTTATAATTTGATGAGAGTAGACACTGTCACAATTGAAAATTCATCATGTAAATATAAGTTGGAAATCACTTGACTTTTACAGTGTAGTATAGTATATTATACTTAAAGAGAGATAGCTATCTCAATAAAAAAACTAATTAAAAATTATTGAGAGGATTAAAATGAAAAAATAATAGGAACAAATATAAGTTCTGGACATATGGACTTAGTTAATGGTTATGGACAAAATAGTAGTGGTAGAGTAAGAGCCAGATCATGCTGGGGCGGTTATTGTGGAAGTATTAGAAGTGGTAGTAAAAATCAAAAAGTTACAACAACTTATAAAGTGTGGTATGGACATAAGCATGGTGGAGCTAATGAACAGGCTTGGTCTTATTAAGATTATCTAAGAATAGAGAAATATTAAACTTCTCTATTTTTAAATAATTTTCTAAGAAGGGAAAATATATGAAAAAAATCTTAGGATTAATATTTACTATCTTTATATTATGTAGTGTTATTATTGTATATAATATTAATTATCAAGAAGTTTCTAAGTTTAAAAATGTTAACTTATCTGAAGAATATATTCATGTAAAATTAAATAATTTAAACAATAATGAATATGATTTAATTTATAATTTAATTTTGCAAAATAATATAAGTTATTACTATATTGATACCCAAAAAGATTCCTTATTAGTTAATGAATATACGATTAAAACTAATTTAGAAAAAGTATTCATCGGTGAGCAAGGCTATAATTTAGATAAATCATGTTTATCTTTTGGTACTTTAAATAATGATTGTCAAAAATTTAAAAAAATAAATAAAAATAAATATTTACTTCAAAAAACTACTGAAAATGAATTAAATGATGGAAGTTATTATTTTTTTAAAGGTAATTTAACAGAGTTTGGAGAAAAACTTAGTTTATTAAATTCAAAAGTGGTAAAAGAGAATATTTGGAAATACTATCTTTTTAATTATATTTTATTAGGATTAATAATTATTAATATTATATTTATTTTCATGATAGTATTTAAAAAAGCTTTAAAAGAAAAAAAAAGAAGAAACTTAATTTTATTAAGTGGATATTCACTCAACAAAATAATAATAAATGAATCTAAAAACTTAAGTAACGTTATAGGTGGAGTTACAGTTATATATATATTGTTAATTTTCATAATAAGTAAGTTTTGGGGAATAAAAATAGAAGATATTTTACTTATCTTTATTATATTATTAATTTTTGATATATTATTAATTATTTTATACAGTATTTTTATATTAATTACAACTAGTCAAGATATCGGTGAGGTAATAAAAAAACAAGTAACCTATGTAAAATTACAAAAATTTTTAAATTTTTTTAAAATATCATTATTAATAATATTTACACTGATTTTAACTTTGGCTGTTAATATATTTACTATAAATTATCATAGTTATCATAATCTAAATCAAGCCTTAAATATTAGAAATGATTTTGGACAATTTCAAGGAACAAATATAGGTAATGATACAGAAGAATATTTCACTTCACAAAAGTATCATGATTTAGAAAATAAGGCCTCAGCTGAAATTTTAAATAATGTAGATTTTTTCCTTTCTTATTTAGCAGAATATTCTCCTGCAGAAAATAATGATAATAATCAAGATATATATATTATCGACACCGTAGCAAAATATTTAGATTATAATAATATTATTGATATTAACGGAAAGAAAATAAAAAGTGAACAACTTGCTACAGATACTTGTTATTATTTAATTCCTGAAAAATATACAGAAATAGATCTTCTAGGAAATTGTGAAAAAGAAAAAATCATACAAATTGAAAATAATCAACAACTACCATCATATGATTATTTGGCTAAGTTAGATACTTATGGTGTAGTAACAAACCCTATTATTATTATATATTCTAAAGAAGATAGTAAAAATGTTGCTACATATGATAATATATATTATCCAATAAATAAAGATGGTACAATGGTAAATGAAGAATATGTAACAAATGTTTTAAAAAAATATGGAATATATGATAATACTAATAAATTTTATACTATAAATGAAGACGTAAAATACTCTTTTTTAGGAATTGTAGCAATTTTAGAAGCTTTGACTATATTTATATTAATACTATTATTAAATTTATACTTTGTTTTGAAATTTGTTGTTACAATATATTTTGAAGAGAATTCAACCAAAATTGCTTTATATACTTTAGAAGGATACAACATAATAAAGATTTATAGTGAGTTATTAAAAAAATTAGTTAAAGATTTTATTTTTGAGTTTATTGTTATTGAACTACTCTGTCTAATATTACATATTAATTTAATACTATCAGTAATTATCATAATATTTACTTATTTAATTGTGTTAATTATAACTATAATTAATATTAAAAAAATAGAAAAAAGTAAACTTAATAATATATTAAAAGGGGTTGATTATGATTAAAATAAAAAATTTAAAAAAAAGCTATGAAGATAATATTATATTTGAAAATTTGAATTTGGAAATTAATTTTGGTGATTTTTTGGCAATATATGGGGTAAGTGGTCGAGGTAAAACTACGTTGCTTAATATTATTGGAATGATTGAACCTTTTGATAGTGGAAGTTTAAGTATTGGTGAAGTAAAAATCGATAATAAATTAAAAAATAAGAAAGTAATTAGAAATATTAGGCGAAATAAGCTGGGATATTTATTTCAGAATTTTGCCTTATTAGAAAATGAAGATATTTATACTAATTTAAAAATTCCTTTTGAATATGAAAAAATTAAAGAAGATAAATTAAAGAAGAAAATGAAAGAGTCTTTATTAACGGTTGGATTAAGCAAAGAATTAGATACTAAAATATACTCTTTAAGTGGAGGAGAGCAACAAAGAGTAGCTATTGCTAAATTACTTATGAAAAATCCCCAAATAATTTTAGCAGATGAACCTACAGGAAGTTTAGATAAGGGTTTGACGATTGAAATATTAAATATTTTAAATGAATTAAACAAAAAGTATGGTGTAACAATTATAATGGTTACTCATGATGATATAGTGAGAACATTAGATGTAAAAGTTTTAGAATTATAAAAAAATAAACAATAAAAATAAATAATAAATGTGAACAATATAAAATTAAATTTATCCATTTATTACATTAGGAGAAAAATGAAAAAAGTTTTAATGGCATTATTGATGATATTATTAATAGGTACAGGATGTGGTTCAGAAATAACTACTAATGCAGAATCGGCACAATATGATCTTTACAATGATACGAGCGATTTTGAAGTAGAAGAATTATCAAAAGAAAGTAATGAATTATTAAATAAAAATGTAGCAAAGGATAAAGTATATGTATATCTAAATAATGATAATTACCAGATTTTATTCAATTATCGTTCAGAAAATTCAATTATTTATAATGGTGAAGCTTCCGATTATAATAATTATTATTTTGAAACTTCTTCAGAAAATAATACTAATTCTTTTTATGATATAATTTCATATAAAAAAGAAGAAGATTATGAAGAATATTTAAAATCAGATATTAAATTTTATTTAGATGGACAAGAAATAGTAACAACAGAAGAAGTGGTAAATTTTGAATTAGAAGATAATTTAGCTTGATTATAAAATTGGTTTTAGCAGTTTTTATTATTGGAATAACTTATATTATCTTTTATGGAGTAATTAAAAGATCTAAAAAATAAAATTACAAAGTATAAATAAAAAAAACAAAATAATCAGATTATTGATTATTTTATTTTATAATTTGGTAAAAGTACATTATCATAATTAAAAGTGCAACATACAAATACAAGTTGGA
>JBKDZV010000082.1:0-12574 GCA_047971455.1 Mycoplasmatales bacterium
GCTGCAATACTTCTTAGTAATTATGTAATAGAATAAAAATGAAAAACACAAACAAATTAGAAAAATGCTGCAATACTTCTTAGTAATTATGTAATACGCTAAACAAGATGACCTTATTAATGCCGTTAAAACAGCTGCAATACTTCTTAGTAATTATGTAATGAAGAGAGTTACAATTGTTGATGATAATGGTAAAGCTGCAATACTTCTTAGTAATTATGTAATTAAAAAACTTAGTATCTATGGAGTTCAGCATTACTACGCTGCAATACTTCTTAGTAATTATGTAATTAATTAAGACTTACTTAACCCATACTTAAGTTTTAGCTGCAATACTTCTTAGTAATTATGTAATGATGAAGTAAACAAAATCTTTGAATTTGATTATATGCTGCAATACTTCTTAGTAATTATGTAATTAAGTTATAATTTGTTGCCATTGCTATGATATTAAGCTGCAATACTTCTTAGTAATTATGTAATAAAGACTATTAAAAAAGACCTCTCTTGTTTGTAATAGCTGCAATACTTCTTAGTAATTATGTAATTGATTTACTGGTTAACAAACCAGATTATGCTTCAACGCTGCAATACTTCTTAGTAATTATGTAATTTAGACCATAGTCTAAATAGCATATTGTATGAAAAATGCTGCAATACTTCTTAGTAATTATGTAATTAAAACTCAATACTATACTAGAAAAAAAAGTGTAGTGCTGCAATACTTCTTAGTAATTATGTAATTATATATTCGTGTATTTGGTATTGATACTGTAATCCGCTGCAATACTTCTTAGTAATTATGTAATTGAAAAACTATACACAGCAGGAATGTTGGGAGATACCGCTGCAATACTTCTTAGTAATTATGTAATCTAATTGAAAGGCAAGGGTACATAGTCTATACTATTGCGCTGCAATACTTCTTAGTAATTATGTAATTAATTACGAATGTTACACAGGAGGGCTATCAGTAGAGCTGCAATACTTCTTAGTAATTATGTAATTGTAAAAATTTACGGACAAGCCGACATTTACGGGCAAGCTGCAATACTTCTTAGTAATTATGTAATGGTATATACTATTCCCATAGGGTTCATCTTTAAGCTGCAATACTTCTTAGTAATTATGTAATGAGTATATCCATTCAAATTAATTACACCTTTGAAAGCTGCAATACTTCTTAGTAATTATGTAATCTACAAAAAGCACAAAGTATCAGGAAAAGGACAAAAGCTGCAATACTTCTTAGTAATTATGTAATAAAAATATTCAATATTATTTATTCCAAAACCATTATTTTTGCTGCAATACTTCTTAGTAATTATGTAATAGTATAATTTATATACAATTTAAATAACGCAGCTAGTTTTACTTAATTGTTTTAATATAAATTCTCGACATTTTTAATAAAAAACAGAAATATTATACCATTTTTATCATCAGTATTTATTAAAATAACGATTTTTCTTAATCTTTCTTATTCAAATATATAATTGAGATACTTATAACTATAACTACTATTCCAATTACAACTATAGGGTTAGATAAAACTTTACTTATTTTTACATATATATTACCATAATCATTAGCTATAGAATAAAATGTCGCTGAATAAGATGGAATAGCTAAAATTAATGCTAAAATTGATATATACAGACTATAACTTGTAAGTTTTTTAAATTCATTATTTAATCTTCTATTTTGACTAATTTCTATTTCCGAATTAATAATTGCCATTAGCTTATTGTTTTTTAAATGTTCTTGTAACATTTCGTACAATTGCTGTAGTTGTATTTCTGGTGAAACCTCATAAAATACATATTTTTCTGTATATTTATAATATTTATTAAGGTTTTCGTAAGTACTTTCTTTAACTCCTTTTATACTTTCTTGCAAATCTAAAATTAATATTCTTTGATTTAATGAAAAAAATATAGCCAAAGCATATTTTGTAAATATTATTGAGGGATCTAAAATATGTGCTTTTTGGAAATTATCTTTTAATATTACTCCAAAAGTATTAGGAGTTGTTACATAAATTGTATCGTTGTTTATCCATTTTTTATAAAAACATTTTTCAATAATTTTTTTATAATTTTTTAATTCTATATTATAATAGTGTTTAGTTTCATAAATATTACTAATTAATGTTAAGGACGTACTTTTTTCTTCAAAATTATTCCACTCTTCTTTTATTGCTTTTTTGACTCTATTAAAATAAATTTCATTCTTTTCATAGTATAGTATGAAAATATTTTTACCAAAAGGAAAATTTATATTATTACTTAATTTTATTAATTTATCTTTCCTATCACTATTATTATTTAAATTTTTGTATTTTAAAAATTTTTCTTCTTCAAAAAAATTTAATAAATTATAAAACCTATTGGCAATACTGTTATAAGAAAAATTTCCATGTAAAAAATAGGTTTCTTTATTTTTACTTTTAATCATTGAACCATATGTATTTATTTCTGGATTATGAAATTCTGATAAAATAGTTATTATCTGTTCTTTTGGTATATCTTGTTGTTTTTTTGTATCTTCTAATAATATAGTAATGAAGAACTTCTTCTTATCGCTATATTCTAGAGAATTATTATCAAATATAAATTTAATTTCTAATATATTAAGCTCTAAATAGCATTCTCTTTTTCCTTTAATATTACTTATTATTAAAAACTCTGTTTCTTCACATTTATTTATGTATGTATCAAAACCTTGTTTATAAGTTTCTTCTACTACATTAAGGTATAGTAAATCATTAACATCATTAGCCAAATTTTCTTTTTTAAAATTATTTTTCTTTAGTATTTCTTCATAATTTATTTTTAATTCATTAGACATTGTTATCGGTACTACTAATTGATATATTGAATTTTCACTATCTTTTATATTTTCTTTGTTTACTCGCATTTTACCTACTCTACAATTATTGATTTTTTTACTTTATGTTGTCCTAATTCTTCTACTTTTAAATATTTATCACTACTTAATTTATAAATTATTATATGATCATCTACACTAATTATTTTGTTTAGTTTTTTTAGCAATTCATTATAATTTTTAAAACTTATATATCCATGAAAACAAGAATCTTGAATATGAAATAAATATTGGCGACACATATTTAATACTTTTACTTGATAATCACTTTTTATCGAAATATCATATATTAATATTATAAACATTATATTAGTTTAATTCCAATAAATTTTTCTGATTCAAGTAAATATTTTTTATAAATATTTATTTGCTTATCTATTAATTGCTTTCCTGTCAATTTTCCTACATTATACGTATATTTTTTTTCCATAAATTTTTCATACTCTTGAATTAATAATTTTAAGTATTTTGTTTTTATATATCCTTTTTCATTAAACATTTCTAATGTTAACTTTTGAGATTTAACTAATTTTAAAATTAATCTATCAACTAACAATACTTTATAATGATCACTTATATCAAATTCTAAACTAGTATTTCTTCGATTATTTACAGCATGAATATAACTAATTCGTGGATCAAGTCCTTGTTTATATAATGAACTAATAGTATCTTTATAGATTAAACTATAATAAAATGACAATAAACTATTTATTGGATTCAATTGTTCTTGATGATATTCTCGTTCAGAAATATTCCAACCATATTTATTTACCATTTCAAAATAATATTGAAAATAGAATTTTTTAATTAATGCTTCATCAAAAAACTTATTTATATCTTTCAAATTACAAACTTGTTCTAATTTGTCTACATTTAGTTCAATATATTTTCTGCTATTATAATATTTTAATAGTGATCTTATAAGTTTTACATATTCCTTAGATATTAATTTTTCAAATTTTTGATTTTTTTTATTTTCTACATACTTTTCATATTGTTTTAAAACTAATTTATTATTAAAACGTTTATTATAAGGATAGTAACTACCTAAGTAGTTACCATAATAATTTCCATAATGTAATAATACATCTTCTTTATTTAGTAAACTTATTAATTGTGTGTTAATATCATATTGTCCCATCAAATAAATTGATTCTGTATTTTTTATTGGATAATATTCTTCATTTACAAATAAAGTTTTATTGTCCACCTCTATTTCTGGCGAAATAAAATAATATGTATTACTTTCCATTTAGCATCTTATTATTATTAAATTTAATATTTTCATCTGGCGTTTCATCTAACGTATATGCATAACCAAAACCATATCCCCTTATATGTCCACACCCTAATTTAACTATTTTATTCAATACTTTTCTATCATTAGTTTCAAATTTAAATGCTGCTCCTACTACATTGAAAAAATAATTTTTTCCTTTATTTAATTTATTTAATTTTATTACTGATATACCCTTCCCTGATGATATTGTATACTCAAAATTACTTTCTCTTTTCTCTCCAATAGATTGTAACATTAAATCTATATAATCTTTATCATCAATAAATATTGTTGGAGTATTTTCTTTTTGATATGGTTTCAATAAATTTGGTAAAATATAAATATTTTTTTGACTTCTCTTTTTTTTATCTCGTACATTTAAATACATATTATTAATAGTATCTAATACTTTATTTTCATTCAAAATTTTACTATATATATTATTATTATCTTTTTTCTCCAATTGATCTATAGTACTTTTTAAAATTACTGGGGATATTTTTTTAAAATAAACTTCATTTTTAAATTCTACTTCATCATATATTTTTTTAATAAATTTTACTTTATCTTCAGATTTCAACTTTTTAAACTTTTTATATGAATTATTTATTTTTTCTATATCAATATTTTCAGAAGTTTTAATTATTAAATGCTGAGATATTTGCGAACATTTTTTATATTTTTAGTCACGCTTTTCTACATCTATTTTATTATTTTTTACAGTATATGAATAATTTTGAGAATTCCCAAATAATTGTTTCATCAATTTATGCGCATTATAACGATTTAATATGAACGAAATATCTTGTCTATTTTCAATATAAGTTTTTCTTTTTTGACTTTTGTCTAAATGTTTTATAAATTCATTCAGTTTATTATTTTCTATATCTCTTTTTTTAAATATTTTTAAATTAAAAACTTCAGTATTCTTATCAAGTAATTTATTATTTAAACTTGGTATTTTAACCATATATCTATTAACTTTCATTTTTTCCTCCTAATTGTATCTCCATTAAACCACATATTTTACTGTTTACGAAGTATATTCCATACTTTTCTACTTTTTCTTCACTCATTGCTTGAAATCCTTTATTTCCTCCTAAAAAACATAATATTTGATTATTATTATATTCTTTTTCTATTATAATTTGCATTTCCGTTTTAAGATTATCCATTTCCTTTTTTGTTTCTTCAACTCCATTTAACCTCTCTATACTATTCTTTTTATTTTTAATTTCTTTATCAACACCTTTAAGTAAATCATCTATTTTATTGATGATAAATTTTAATTTTTGTTTTGTTATATTTGTTATTTCTACAGCCTTATCTTTTAATTTATCATACATTAAATCACTAATATCAGCAGTTAAAGTTACATCTTTCTTGATACTCATAACTACGTTAGTTTGATTTTTAATTACTCTTGTAAAATTTTCATTTTTTGTAGAATCTTCCATATCTGCCCTTTTAACTTGATTAATATTAACTATTTCAATTTGTTCAGGTGTTAACATAATATCTGGAAAACCCCTCTCAAAATTATCTTCTTTTAAAATTTCTTCTCCTTTAATTTTAAACTGTTGAAATAAAGAACCTTTTAAAGAACTACTAGGAACATAAAAATTTTCTCCATTATATGGAAGTGTACTAATTCTATTATTTAAAATATTATTGTAATATTCATATTTTTTAATAGACATTTCCCAAAAGCTTTTCTCTTCTATATCATTCATTTTCAAGTTTTTACCTTTAAAATATAAACAAACTTCATTTTCATCATTAAATATAATATATTTGTTTTCTCCTACATTAGTTGTTTTTTCACTCATAGCAAATTTATCTTTATACTCTGAATCAATAAATTTAATTAGAGATTTTTCTCTTAAATTAAACTTTTTAGTCACTTCTAATTTTTCAATTTTATAATTAATTTCTATTCCTTTATATCTTATTTTGTTTTTTTCTTCCAAAATATCAAAATCAACATTTTTCCTAATTTTTTTATTAGTTCCGATTATAGTATTTGATAATATCTTAATATCTATTTTATTCATTTTTACTTCCTCCCTTATCTATTAAAGAATACATATATGCTTTCCCAAAAATTTTAGGACTATATCCTTTTACTTTTTTATAATCAAAAATATTACCTAACTTTTCTATATTATCAAACTTTAAAATTGAACCATGTTCAATGTAAAAATAACGATATCTAGTATCTTCTGTTGCATATTTTAATTTTCTTACGGGGCGAACACTTTTATTTTTTACTTTAAAATTTGATCCTTCTTCTATGTAATTCAGCTCTTCTATATTCTCAGGAACATAATCAGATAATGAAATATAATGACCTGTTTCATTATTAAATTTTTTATCTTCTTTACCTAATTCTTCAACTAATTCAATAGAAAATAAATTATATCCTTTACCAATACCACCACCAAGACTAATAATATCTTTTTCACAATTTTTCAAAATTTGTAATATTTCTTCTGAGCAAGTAAGATAACATTCAAATTCTTTAATTTTAATTTCTAATGTTACTGTATTAAATGGTTCGGGTTTACTATCTTGTGCTGTATTTATTTGTACATGTTGATTTATATTATGAGAAAATTTTATAAAATTATCCTTTAATTTTTGTTCATCATCATAGATTTTTAAATAATGTTGCTTATTTTCGTATTTATAATTTTCTTCTAAAAATACTTTTTTTATATATTTGTTCTTTTTATATTTTTTTTGAAGTATTCCTTTATCAGTGTCAAATTTTTCTTCTACATCATTAAGATAATAATTAATATTTGGGTTATAAATATATCCCTTTGGAAAAACATCAGATATTGTAAAAGATGATTCATTTAAATCATTTAACATTTTTGAAATACTATCATCAGTCTTTAAATTATTTTTTTCAATAATTTTATTAACTAAAAACCCAAAAATATTAGCTGCTGTAGGAATTTTAGTTATCTTAGATTCTCTTTTAAAATTTATTTTTATTATTTCCACATTTCCTCCTTATTTATTAGCTTTCTCTATAATATTAACACGACCATATCCTCTTGTTCCATTACCTCCAAGATATCCATATTCTGATATTAGTTTAAATACTGTATTTATTAATTCATGAATAACCTCTTCTTCTTCAAAACCAATAATTAAAATTTCAAACTCATATTTTATTTTCTTATTTGTTCTTTCTATAATTCGTGGATTAGAATCTGGTATCCCATTCTTTATCTCAATACTATTTTCTGCCTTTATTTCAAATAATTTCGAATTATTTTCTTTATCTACAATTGTTGCATCTTGAAAAATAACTTTTTCCATTTTATTAAAGTTTTCATCTTTTTCATTAGCATCTTTAGTCTTAAATAAATATTTTGATATTACTTTTATATCATTTGAATTAATGTTTAATTTTTCTTTAATTCTATTTAAAAATTCATCACTACAAAATTTATCAATATTATCTAGGAAAAATCTAAATTTACCTTTAATACTCGAAGCAGGTATATAAGGAAAACCTTCCATATCTTTTATTGTATAACTATCAATTCCTCCTTTTTCATATGGATCCATAGCAACTCCAATATGAATTCCTGATATAGTTTCAATTTCATATTTTAATTTTTTCATTTTAATTACCACCTTTATTTTTTTCTTCTAATTTATTATTTAATTCTTCTAAATTTTTCTTACCATATTTAATTGCTAAAATATTACTATATATATAATTTTTTCGTTTTTTCTTTGTAAATTCAGTAAATTCTTTAATACGTTTTAAATAACCATTATCAAGTCTCATGTATAAACTATTATCTTTTCTAAATATTATTGATAAAATTTTCTTTTCATATTCAGCAGATGATAATTCTCCTTTTCTTTCTATTTCAAGTAATTCATATTGTATTCCTATAAAATTACCAAAAATTTCTAAGTCAGTTAACGCTATTTCAGTATCTTTTATTATTTTTAAAAATTCTTCTTGAGCTAGTTCTGAATATTCTTCATTTACTTTTTCTTTATACTCTTTTTCAAATGGTAAATATGATAAAGATAACATTATACGTAACATATCTATAAATTCTTCTTTTTCTAATTCTTGAAGCTGTCTAACTAAAATAATTTTTGTATTATCATGAAGATTAATATAATTATTTTCTAATTCTGATAATACTAATATTTCATAATTAATGTCTAAGTTAGAAATTAATTTATTTATCAAGTTATAAAAGAAACTAGATGATTTAATAATATCTTGACTTTGCCTTTCTGCAATGATTATTTTTTCACTATTACAAATTAATTTTTGCATTTTTGAAAATTCATAATTTGTATTATTAAAATGCAATATATTCTTCTCTTTATTTTCTTCTTTTTTAGATTTTTCTTTAGCATTTGATAATAATTCTTCAACTTTATCATAATATAGTCTTATTGGTAAGCGATAATCAGCTTGTAATAGACCACCAGCAATTGTTACATTTACTTTATCCTTAATTTCTTTAAATAATTCATTAATTTTACTCATTATGTCTTTTAAATATTCTATTATATCAGTTAGTTTATCTAAACGTGTAACAAAAATAATGTCATCTCCTGCTGCAAACATACAACGACAATAATTTTTAATTTTTAATCCTTCTAAATCTTTATTTATTTTACTAACTCTAATTAGTTCAAAAAATTTCAAACTTATTTTAGAATATTCAGAAAAATCTATATTCTTTATCAAAGAAAAATTTACCCCAATATTATTTAAATCAAGTTTAAAAATAAAAAATTTATTAACTACATATTCTTCTTTTTCTTTTTCTTTTTTTTTATTTTTAATTTCAGTATAACTATTTATGTTTATATTTTGACTTATACTATTCTTTAACTCTTGTAATGAACCTACATTTAGTAGTTCTTCTAAATCAATTTTTGCTTCAGAATCAATATCAGAATTTTTATTATTATCTAAAGTATACTCTTTATTTTCTCGTTTAAATAATAAAGAAAAATTATTATTAATGAAATTATATCCTTCATTTCTTCCTCTAAATTTTTCCACTACTTCTTGATAATTTTTTGGCTCTCGGTCTACTTGTATATAATCATAACAAAATGATATTAGTGTTTGCTTATGATTTTTATTATTACTTTTTATTTGTTCTTCTAAAATATTATGAAAAATTTTTTTTATGTCCTCTTCAGTTATATTGTTAATTAAAAATAAGATTTTTCCTGAAGTAAATTCTAATAACTTAAAGTTATGTTTTTCAATATTTTTATTCATTAATCTTCGTAATTTTTTTATTTTCAATTTTTCTTGTACTCTAACCTTATCTGGTACTTTAACCTTATCTAAATATTCTATAAATTCTTGTAAAACATTATATGTAAAATCTTCTATATTTTTACTTTGCATAATAATTTGTTGCTGTTTTTTCTTATTATCTGTTGCTTCAAATGGTTGATTAATAAACTCTTGATTAGAGTTTGTTATAAACTTTACTATATACATAGTTTCTCCTATAAATTTTCATTTTTAGATTCTTTGATTAAGTCAATAATTATTGTACTTATTCTTTTAAATTCTTCTTCAGCCTTACTTAATTGTTCTAATTGTGTTCCATGATTTAATGGATTTCTAAAATTTTTAAACTCTTTCCACTTCTGATGCTGATTTTTAAAAATACTGGAACACTTATATTTGTCTAATTCATACTTAAATCGTTTAATAGAGTTATCAGCTTTTTTAGTAGATTTAGAAAATAAATATTCACTAATATTATATAAATCTTTAGAACTAATATTATTTATTTCAATATCTGTATAATTTTTAATAACTTGCTTTCTAAATTCTCCTTCTAACATTGTTACTAGTTGTTGATAGTATTCTTTTTTTAATAAATCATCTTTTAAATCATCTAAAAAGTCTTTATCATTCTCATAATTTGTCTTAAAACTTTTTTGAATTTTCTCTAATATTTTTCCAACTAAAGAGTCTATATCTTCAATTTCTTTATCTTTTAATTTTTTTATACTTTCGTATACTTCTTGTAAATTATTTAAATGAAAAGCATTATAAAAGATTTCAATCTCTTTCAAATAATTTTGATTTGCCCCTTCACTTTCAATAATTCCTTTAAACTCTTCATCTACTGTATAATTATTTAAAAACATTTTTAATTTTTCTATTATTTTATTTTCATCTAATTGATTTTTATAATCAAATATTGAATGCTCATCAGTATCACTTTTACTGTTATCTAAAAATCCATAATAAACATGTTCTATCTCATATCCATTAATATTTTCAAAAGCTGGAATTAAATTATAAATATTGTTTTGAATATCACGTCGACCATTAGAAATATCTAAAGTTAATTTTATTTCATTTGCTTTTGATATATTTATCTCTTTTACTAACTCATCATAGAATTCGTTGTAATTTAAATTTACTTCTTTATCCGGCAGTAATTCATATTTACTTTTACTTATCTTATAATATCCTTCTAACAAACTTTTTAAATTTACTTCATAATCTCCTGATTCTTTATCAACATTAACATACTTTGAATACTTTTCTCCTAACTTATCGCCTTTTTCAGATTTTTTAAATTTTACTTTTTCTGGTCCTATTACAAGTAATTTATCTATACTATCTTTCTTATTATGTAAAATTTCAAAAAAAGGAATACTACATAATAATTCGTCTAAATTATTCTTTTGCTTTGGTTTTATTTTTATATTATCAAATACGTTATTTTGTTTGTCTTGAATATTATCTTTTGTAAGTTTATACTTAATTTCCTTATAAACTGTTGATCCTATTGTTCCAATAAATACGTTCATTTTTCTCCTAATATTAAGTCTTATTCTAATATTTCATAAAATTCTTAACTGCTATAATATTTCCCCTCTCATCTCGTATGGAGTCATCTGTATCAGGAACTAAATAGTTCTTATAATCTAGTTTTGCTAACTGCATCCCTACTATTGATGAAACAATATATATTTTATCTTGCTCATTTGGATAATTAATAATATCTCCTAATTTTATTTGTTTAACTTGAATATTATTAATTTTTTCTAATTCTGTTTTTTTAAACTCAACACGACATATTTTTTCACTTTTAGGAAATATTATCTTATTTTCATCAGTAATTAAAGTAATATCGTGTGGCGTTAAATTTATAATTATTTGGTTATTTTTATTGGGCATTTTGTATACCCTCCTTCAAAATTTTCAGTGATATCGTATGTTTCTGTTACTTCATAATATTCGTTAAATCTATTTTTTAAAAGTTCTTTAATACTTGTAATAATATACTTTTTATGATAATAATTATCATTAGGACGAGCATGTTTATTATGCATGTAAATTATCCCTCCTTGTAAATTTTCGTTAATTATTACTATGTGATATTTCTTTTCTACAAATGCTAATAAATTATTAAAAAAAATATTAGCATTATAAATAATCCGTTTATTTTTTTTTGTGTCTTTAGGTAAAAAATAAACTTTACACTTACTTCCACTATTAATGTCAATTATCATATGTAATATTTTATAGTCTAAATTTCCAGTTATATTTTCTTCTTTATTTATTTCTTCTTTTATTTTCCAATCATTATTAATTAAATTTTTCATATGTTTATCATTTACATATAAACCTTTTGTTTCTTCATTAATATGGGAAACTTGCCTACTTATTAACTCAGTTAAGTATTTTTCATAATATTTAGGATTTCCAATATTTAAAAATACTTTTTTTTTTGTTTTTTTTTCCTTTATTTCTTTACCTCGTGTAATTGGATATTTACACTCCTTCATAAAACTATATAATAACTGTTCAATATTATAATGTTCTCCTTTTCCACTTAAAGGCGCTAAAATAAAAATAGAATTATCTTCATAATAGACACTTAACTCTTTTTCTAAAAAATATATTAGTTCCATTTTCCTCCTTAGTAAATTAATTTTATCATTTTTTTATTCTTTAGTCAATACTTTTGAAAAGTGGATAACACTTTATGTAAGTATCGTTATGTATTAGAAAATAAAAGATGACCTTTTATAGCTCATCTTAATTACATTTTTACTTTTTTATAAATCTACTACTGAGTCCACATCTACTGTTTGTTCACTTGCTACTAGTGGATCATTTTTTGGACTTGATACTTCTTTATATGGTAAGATTAAATGGAATAAAATTCCGGCTAATGCTGCTAAACTCATTTGTGAAAATGAAAAGTCTATACCAAATAAATTAAAGCTAATTGAAGCACTTCCTAATCCTAGTACTAAAATTACTGAACCAATAATTAAGTTTCTTGGATGAGCAATATCAATATGCGAATTTGCTAAAATTCTTATCCCATTTTGAGCAATCATCCCAAATAATAA
>JBKDZV010000083.1:0-35670 GCA_047971455.1 Mycoplasmatales bacterium
ATGATTTATTAAATGAAGTTTGGTATGGAAATATGAAAATGAGTGAAAAAATTGTGGAAGTAACAATCTCAAATTTACGTACTAAATTAGATGAAGATAAAGATTTAATTAAAACTAAACGTGGTCACGGATATTATTATGAAGCCCAAGAAAATCGAAAATAGTTTTTTAATTATAATTTTTTCTATAACGTTATTATATGTAATTGTTTTTGCTTTTTCTTTATGGGTTGTGCGGAAAAATTATTATACTTTTAAATATAAAAACGTTTATAATTATTATGAAAATCATCTTGATGATACATTAGAAGACTTGTTAAAACATTCATATGCTCAAGGATTTTCTATAGTTCAAAATCAAGAAGAAAGTAATGAAATATTACAAATAATTATGCAAGAAAAGAATTTACAAACTCCACTAAATATGGTAACACTTAAATTTAATAATAATAATGGAGAATTTTTATTAAATATTCGAAATATGACAGTTTCTTTAAGTTTAAATCCAAACATTGTTAATGATATAACTTATATTTTATACGTTTTTGGTTCTATTGTTTTAATCTTATTTTTAAGTTTAATGTATGTAATGTATTTTTTTATTCGTAAAATAATTATTAAACCATTATTACTTATTAGTAGTTATATTGATAATTTAACTAAATTTAAGCGAGTAAAATATCCAATTTTACCAGAAAATAATGAAATTAATCAAATTTTAAGCCGAATCATTTTATTAGATCAAAGTGTTGAGCAAGAAATTAATAATAAACATGATATTTTAAGGGCTATTTCCCATGAATTTAGAACGCCATTAGCTCATATTGTAACAATCCTATATCTTTATGAAACTAAAGTTGATAAGTATCAGGACTTTCAGTATACTAAAGAACAAATAATTGAAATTATTGAAGAAAATAAAAAACTAGTAACAATGACTTTAGAATCTTTTTCAGATGATAGTGGAAATGTAGCAGAAGATATTAACATCACAAAACTAATTACCGAACAAATAAAAGTTTATGCTAGTGAAAATATTAATAAAACTGTAACAATTGATTTAAAAGAAATTGTAATTAATGCGAATATTATTTCAATTAATTTAATAATTAATAATCTTTTATCAAATATTTCAAAATATAGTTTAAGTTATATTAAAATTTACTTTTTAGATGGTGAATTAATTTTTCAAAATGATTATGATATTAATAAAGAAATTAAAACTAATGTTGGATCGACTATTATCCATTCATTAACTAAATCGGAAAACATTAAAATGAAACAAAAATTAGAAAATGGGATATATACAACAGTATTAAAATTAAATTAAGATAATTTATGCACTAAATATTAACTTGTTTTTAACTAAAAAAAACTATAATAAGCTTAACAAAAAATAAGTTATAATTAGGAGATAAGATGAATAAAGTTTGGAACTATACAGTGTATATTATGATTATTTTAGAAAAAGAAGCTAAAAGTTTAGTAGAAATTTCCCACGAATTAAAAGTTTATTCATTGGAGTTAAAAAATATTTTAGATGAGATGATTATGAATAACTTAATTGTTAAAAATCAAAAATATAATCTAACTTTTGAAGGGGAAAAAATTATTAAACAAATCAAAGTTTTTTATTAATTTATTTGTTTATTATAATATATTTTGTTAAAATATATTGTGAGGTTAGTTATGAAAATTAAAATATTTAAAAATAAGAGTATCGTATTTTTAGGATTAGGGTTAACAGTATATGAAAGTGCGTTAGCGTTAGAAGAGTATAAAGCACAAATTTTAATTGTTGCTAATAAGTTAGATGGTGAATATTATAAAAAGTTACAAGCTTTAAATTTCAAGTTAATGTTAGAAGAAGATTTTTTAAATGATAATCTTAAAGTAGATATAATTTTAAAAAGTCCAGGAATTTGTTTTGATCATAAAATTTTACAAAAATATAAAAATTCAAAAATTATCAATGATATTGAATTGACATATTTATATATTAAAGAAAATAAATTATCAACAAAAGTAATAGGAATAACAGGGACTAATGGTAAAACATCAACAACATTATTTTTAGAAGCATTTTTACAAAAAGCAGGCTATAAAGCACAATCAGCAGGAAATATTGGAATATCGCCATTATTAGTAATAAAAAAAAGAGCTAATTTAGATTTTTTAATTTTAGAATTATCTTCCTTTCAATTAAAAAATATAAATAAATTTAAACCTAATTATTCATTTATTTTAAACATAACACCAGATCATTTGGATATGCACGATACTTATGAAGATTATGTAAGTAGTAAAGAAAATATTTATTCAAATCAAACTAAAAGTGAATTTTTGTTAGTCAATGAAAGTGTATATAACAAATTTTTAAGTCAAAAAGTTATAACTCCTAAAATTGTTTTAAATCGTGTTCCCAAAGATATCGAAGATCAAATTATGCTATACCAATTTTATGGTATAAACTTTAATAACTTATTATTATGTTATAATTTAGGTACACTTTTAAAAATTAAACGTAATTATTTTTTTAAAACCTTAAATGAATTTGAAGGTTTAGAACATCGAGTAGAGTTTGTTGAAAATATTAATGGAGTAGACTTTTATAATGACTCAAAAGCCACTAACTTAGAAGCAATGCGAGAATCAGTTTCCAAATTAAGTAATATTATCTTAATTGTTGGTGGTCGTAGTAAAACAGGAGAATTAAAAGACTTTGATAAATATTTACAAAATGTTAAGAAAGTTATTGTGTATGGCGAGAATAAAGCGGAATTTCAATCTGAAAAAATTCTTCAACGGGTTAATACATTAGAAGAAGCAATGGGAATAGCTCGAGAAGTATCTCAAGAAAATGATTGTGTTTTATTATCTCCCGCTTCAAAATCCTTTGATCAATATAAAAATTATAAAGTTCGAGGTTTACATTTTAAAAGATTGACAAAAGAAACGAGGTAGGATGAATATTGTCATTACAGGTGGTGGAACAGGTGGACATTTATATCCAGGTCTTGAATTAGCTAAGTTTTATACAAATTTAGGGCATAAAGTATATTATATTGCTTCAAAAAATGGAATTGATCAAGAAATAATTAAAGCAGAACCAAATTTAGAAAAAATTGAAATGTTATATTGGGATTTACGAGGAATTCAAAGAAAAATTAATTTAGTAAATATTATTGAAAATACTAAAACGATAGGTAAATTAATATATTTAAAATATTATGCTAAAAAATTTTTAAAGCAAAAGAAAATTAAGTTTGTTATTGGGGTTGGAGGTTATATTTCTTATCCTTTAGTTAATGAAGCAACTAAGTTAAAAATTTATACTATGATTCATGAACAAAACTCTTATCCCGGTTTAGTTAATCGTAAATTAGCTCAAGTAGTAGATAAAATAGGAATAGCCTATGAAAGTTCTCGACAATACTTTAAAAATTGTGAGCAAAAAATTGTTAATGTTGCTAACCCACGAGTTGATAATACCAAAGTATATAAAAATGAAACTTTTTTTGAAGAATTAGGTTTAAATCCTAAAAAAAAAATAATTTTATTTTTAGGTGGTTCATTAGGAGCTCAAACAATAAATGAACTATTTACATTTTATGTAAATCAACAATTTGAAAATTATCAAGCGGTATTAATAAGTGGTTTAAAAAATAATGAAGTATTAGAAAATATAAATTTAAATGACAATATTATTTTAAAAAATACTAATAAGTTATTAAAATATGTAACAACAGCTGATATTATTATAAGTCGTGCAGGAGCTACAACTTTATTAGAAATAATTTACATGGAAAAAAAAGCAATTATAATTCCTTCCCCTAATGTGGTCGCTAATCATCAATGGTTAAATGCTTCAGAATTTGCCCAAAAAGACTTAGTTACAGTAATTAAAGAAACAGAATTAACACCTGAATATTTTATAAAAGAAATGGAAAATTTACAAAAAAATAATAAAAGGCTGGAAAATTTACAAAAATATAGTAAAATAAATTCATTAGCCAAATTTAAAGAAATACTGGAGGAAATAGATGACCTTAGATAGATTACATGATTACATTAAAGAAAACGAACTAGGTGAAGTAAAAAAAGATGAGAATGCTAAAAAATATTGTTCCATGAAAGTAGGAGGAATTTTAAAAATGGTATATTTTCCAAATACTATTAATGATTTAATTTTAGTTTTAGAAAAATGTAAAAAAAATCAAATTAAATTTAAAGTAATTGGACGTGGATCAAATATTTTATTTGAAGATAAAGAATATGATATGTTATTTATTAAAATATCTAACTTTTTAATGGATTTAGAGATAAATCAAGAAATAATTGAAGTAGGAGCAGGTTATCCATTTCAAAAATTAGCTAAAGTATTATCTAAACAAGGGTATACTGGGTTAGAATTTGCCGGAGGAATCCCAGGAACAGTAGGGGGAGCGATTTATATGAATGCGGGAGCTCACCTTCAAGATATTAGCAATATTGTTCAAGAAGTAACTTATTTAGATGAAAATTTTAATGTTGGAATTAAAACTAAAGCCGAATGTAAATTTGCTTATCGAACTTCAATTTTTCAAAAAAATAAAAATATAATTTTGAGTGTAAAATTAAAAATGAAACAAGAAGATACTGCTAAAATTTATAAAAAAATGTCAGGTAATTTAGAATATCGTAAAGAAATGCAACCACTACAATGGCCTTCTTTCGGAAGTGTTTTTAAAAATCCTACTGGTTATCATGCCGGACAATTAATTGAAGGAATAGGGTTAAAAGGTTATCAGATAGGAGGAGCTAAAATTTCTCCTAAACATGCAAATTTTATTATTAATAATGGAGAAGCTAAAACAGAAGATGTAATAAAACTAATTGAATTAGTTAAAAAACGTGTCTTAAAAGAATATAATATTAAACTACAAACAGAAGTTGAGATTTTTAAAGGTTAATATGGAGGAACAAGAAAAATATATTTGGACTAAAGAAGAAGAAGAGTTAAATAAACGCAAAGAATTAGCCAAGAAAAAGCGTCAAGAAGCCCAAAAAAAATTAGCAGCTAAAAAAAGGAAAATAAAAAAACAAAAGCGAAGAAAATTAATTAATCGTTTAATTTTTGTAATAATATTAGTTTTAATAATTAATCTAATTACTTTTTTACCTTTTTTAAAAGTTAATAAAATCAATATTACTGGAAATATTTATTTTACAAATGAACAAATTCAAAATCAAATTCAAGAGTTTGAAAAACATAATAAAATTTCCATATTTACTTATTTAACGTTAGCAAAAAAAATAAAAACTAATATATATTTTGAAAAAGTAGATGTTCAGTATACTTGGAATAAGCAACAGTTAAATTTAACGATTGATGAAATTTTACCAGTTTATCATGATACAAAAGATACGTACTATATTAATGATGATAATAAAATTCAAGTAGAAGATAAAGACTTTACTACACCACTTATGATAGATGAAAATTTAACACTTGATGATAAACAAAAAGTAGCCGAACAACTTGCTAAGTTAAATAAAGATATTTTAGTACAAATAAAAGAAATAACTAAAGATAAAACTGACAAAAATGTTGTGATTTTCCAAATGTATGATGGAAATTTAGTCTATATTCAAACAAAAGATATAGCCCAAAAAATGAAATATTATAATCAAATGGAAGAAATATTAGAATCTTTAAATAAAGACCCAGGATATATACATTTAGATATAGGAGACTATTATGAGCCAAAATAACAAAAAAATTTTAATTAATTTATTAACTTTAATAAGAATACTTGGAATTCCTTGTTTTATATTTTTAGACGGAATAACTGCTTTTGCATTATTAAACTTTTTATTTATCACTGATTTTTTAGATGGATATTTATCACGAAAATATCAAGTAACTTCACAATTAGGTGCTATTTTAGATTTATTAGCTGATAAAACTTTAACGATTTTTTTACTATTCGTATATTATATGAAAGATGAATTATGGTTAATAATTGTAATTTTATTATCATTTAGAGAATTATATTCAATTGGTTTACGAGTTTATTATTATTACAATAAAAAAGGTTTAATTAATGCTTCCTTTGCTGGTAAATTAAAAACTGCTTTAATGTTTATTGCTTTTGATTTTTTAGTTTTAAATATACAAGGTTATCAACTATTATTTATTGTGATAATAGGAATAAGTTATTATTCACTGTTTAAATATATTTTAGAAGGGAAAAGTAGAAAATGAATGAAGTAATAATAGTATCTTTAATGGCTATTGTTGTTGCTCAATTATTAAAATATCCAATATATTATTTTAAACAAGGCCAACGTAATTTAGGGATTATTTTTTCAACAGGATCAATGCCTTCTTCACATACCGCTTTAGTTGTGGCTATGGCATTAGAAGTTGGTCAATTAGCAAAATTTAGTTCACCAGTTTTTGGAGTGGCATGTATTTTCGCAATTATCACAATCCATGATGCCGTTAAAGTTCGAGGAGAAAGTGGTAAACAAGCTAAGATAATTAATAAAATATCAATAGATTTAAAAGCAATAACCGAAGTATTAAATGTTAAATTAGACCAAGAAGAAAGAAATGTTAAGTTAAAAGAATTAATAGGACATAACACAAATGAAGTTTTAGTAGGATTTTTAGTAGGAACTATTGTATTTTTAATTTACAATTCGTTCTAAGTATGGTATAATTTACAAAGATAAAATAATAAGAAGAGGTTGAATGAAAGATAATAGAAAAAGTAACAAAGATATTATAAATGAACAAATAAGAGCAAAAGAATTGCGAGTAATTGGAACTAATGGAGAACAACTAGGAACAATATCTAAAACAGAGGCTTTAAATAAAGCTTATGATGCAGAATTGGATTTAGTGTTAATCTCCCCAGGAGCTAATCCACCAGTTGCCAAAATAATGGATTATGGTAAATACCGTTATGAAAAGCAAAAAAAAGATAAAGAAAATAAACAAAAACAAAGACAAAAAGCTATAAATTTAAAATTAATTAGAGTATCTCCAACAATAGATTCTCATGATTACAATACAAAAATTAAACAAGCTACTAAGTTTTTAAATAAGGGTGATAAAGTTCAATTTTCAATTCGCTTTAAAGGAAGAATGATAACTCATACTGAATTAGGATTAGAGGTTTTAAATCGAATTATTGAAGAATTAAAAGAAATTTCAATAGTAGAACAAAGACCTAAAATAGATGGAAGAAAAATGTATACAACATTAGCATCAAATATTAAAAAGTAAAACATAGTATATGTTTTGCTTTTTTGCGTGAAAGGTAAAAATGATAAAAATAGAAAATATAAGTAAATCTTTTGGACAAGATTATGTTTTTAAAGATATATCTTTTGTAATAAATTCTCAAGATAAAATTGGAATAGTTGGGAAAAATGGTCAAGGTAAAACGACATTGTTAAAAAGTATTATTTTTGAAGAGTTTTTAAATAGTGGAGAAGTAGATATTCAAGGAAGTATTGGATATTTAGAGCAAACTTCTTTAAAACATGAAGAATATACCTTATATGAAGAATATTTAGAACTTTTTCCAGAACTTCAAAAAATTAATGCCTATTTAAAACAAACAGAATATCAAACTGAAGACCATGAAAAATATATTAAATATGAAGAACAATTTTCAATTAGAGGAGGATATGAATTTCAAACAAAGTTAAATAAATTTTTAACGGGTTTTGGTTTTCAAAAATCTGCAGTTAATAAAAAAGTTAAAGAATTTTCTGGAGGTGAAAAAACAAAGTTATCATTAATTAAATTATTATTATTAAATCCTGATTATTTATTTTTAGATGAACCAACTAACCATTTAGATATTAATACAATTTGGTGGTTAGAAAACTATTTAAAATCTTTAAAAAAAAGTATAATTATTGTTTCCCATGATCGAATGTTTTTAGATAATATTTGTAATAAAATAATTGAAATAGAAAATCAAAATATTGAAATATATAAAACTAATTTTTCTAATTATTTAAAACAAAAAGTACTAAATTATAATTTACGTCTAAATGAATATCATAAAAATCAAAAACTAATTGCTAAATATGAAGAATATATTATTAAAAATCGTCAAACTCCTTCCAAAATAGGTCAAGTAAATGATCGAAAACGAAAATTAGAGCAATTAAAAGTAATTGAAGAGCCTAAAAAAAACTATGAAAAAATTTCTTTTGAATTTACTGGTTACCATTTAAAAAAAGCCCCTTATATTGACTTTTTTGATGTAGTAGTCGGCTATGAGCAAAAACCATTAATAAAAGATTTTAATTTTCGAATTTATGGTGGAGATAAAGTAGCAATTATTGGGAAAAATGGAGAAGGTAAAACAACATTATTTAAAGCGATTTTAGATAAATCAACATTAATAAGTGGTAAAATTAAAGTTCCAGCAGTTATTAAAATAGGTTATTTTGATCAAGAGCAAAAAATGATTGATATTAATAAAACATTATATGACATTATCGATGAAAAAGGTAAATTTGCATCAACAACAGCAATTAGAAAATATTTAGGACAATTTTTATTTAAAGGACAAGATGTTTTTAAAAAAGTAGAAGAATTAAGTGGAGGACAAAAAGTTCGCCTTGCACTAGCTACCATGGCTTTAGAAAGTTATGATATTTTATTATTAGATGAACCAACAAACCATTTAGACTTTGAAACCAAAGATATTTTACAACAAACATTGAAAAATTTTCCAGGTTCTTTAATTTTTATAACCCATGACCGGACATTAATTAATGAACTTGCTGATAATATTTTAGAAGTAGAAAATAATAAAATTAATATTTGGCCAGGAAATTGGGATTATTATGTACAGCATAAAAAAAATGATTTAAAAGAACAAAAAGTCTTGAAAGTAAAACAAGTAGAAAAAAAACAAAAAGAAAATAATTCCCAAAATAATAAAGATTCAAAAAATAATTCAAATAAAAAAAATATTAACACTCAAAAGATAAAAATTTTAGAAGAAAAATTATTAAAGTTAGAAGAACAAAAAGAAGACTATTTAACGGAGTTATTAAAAAAAGAAAATTTACAAAACTATGAAAACCAAAAAATTATTCAAAATAACTTAAATAAACTACAACAAGAGTTAGATGAGGTATATAAAGAATATGAAAATTCATATTAAGTAATAAATAAAAAGTAGGGATATTATGAAAAATAAAATTGATAATTATTTAAAAAAGTCTGAAAATCTAGCCTATTTAGTAGGAACTTTTATTATTTTTATGATGTCTTATGGTTTAGTATTCAATAAATATATTATAAATCATGACTCATTAGGAAGAATTCAAGGTTATATTGGCGGAATAGAATTAGGAAGATTTGTTAGACCAATTTTAAATAATGTATTTTCTTTTGCTACTTATAATCCAATAAATAATAGTATTTTAACTTATATAATGTTATTAATATCTTGTTTATTTATTATAAAGCTATTTAAGATAACATCATTATTTAGTAAATTAATGCTTTCAACATTAATATTTTCTTATCCATTATTTGGATTTTTCTGGATGTATGGTAATGATATGTGGATGTATACTTTTGCTTTTTTAATGGCTATTTTAACTATTTATTTCTTAACTAAACAAGGATTAGTAAATAAGTTTATGACAATTTTTTGTTTAGTTATGACTTTAGGTACTTATCAAGCAATGCTATCCGTAATAACTTCATTATTTTTAGTTTATTATATTATTGAATTAGCTAAAGGTCAATCTTATACATATTATGAATTATTTAAGCAATTACTCTTATTAATTTTTGGGGCCATAATTTATTATGGCTTAGTAAAACTAAGTTTAGTTATAACCGATAAAACTTTACAAACTTATATGAACGCTAGTTCAATTGGAATTTTTAGTATTGTAAAGTTTATACCTAAAGCTTTAATTTTGGCATATGGGGGATTTTTAGTTTTTTTAATTGGAAAAATGGAATTTTTTGGAAATCGTTATACAAGTGTGATTCTTCATTTAAGTTTTGTTTTAAGTTATGTTTTTTTAGTTGTTAAGATGAATAAAAATAAAATTTCAGAAAAAAATATTTCAATGGTAGTTATTTTGTTAATAAGTTTGCCAATCATGATTTATGCTCAAGTTTTCGCTACTCAAGTATTTACAACTTATAATCAATTTGGCTTATTAATTTTTATTTTAGGAGCCTTTATTATTAGTTTAGAACTATTAGAAAAGAAACAAACAGTTTACCTAATAATAATGATAATTTATTTATTTTTAAATATTAATCTGCTCAATGAAATGTTATTTACTGAAACAACAAATTCTCAACAAATAATTACAGTTGTTCAAACTTTAGTTCATGATATTAGTGCAACACCAAATTATCAAAAAGGTGATAGTGTAACTTTTTGTGGAAATTTACAAGAAAATGATAATTTAGCTTATGTTATACATCAAGTACCATTTATTTTCTTTGATTATCATTTACGAAGTGGTAATTCAAATTATGTTATAAATGGTGATAATTATAAAAAAATAAAAATCTTAATCAATACTTTAGGTTATAAATTTAATATTCAAAAAGAGCCATGTACATTAGCAAAAAATGCTCCAGCATATCCAGAAGATGGTTATATTACAGAAGAAAATAATAAATTTTATGTTAAATTAGGAAATTAAAACTATTATTTTAAAAATTGATATAATTAAGTAAAAGGAGTGCATATGTATAATAAAATAGTTAAATTAAACTATGTAAGAGCGAGTTGTTTAATAAGTTCTAAATTAAGTATTATTATTGGTATAATAATTTTCTTAAGTACAGTTATTGGTAAATACTTTATTAAAGAACTAGTTATCATTGGATTTATTTTATTAGCATTAGCTGTAGTTTTAAGTATTGTTTGTGTAATATTAGGCATAGTTTTAACAAGTTTAATTAATAAATATGTAACAACTAATAAAATTTCTGTAAAACAAGCCCCTAAAGTAGAATGGTTTTTTAGGACTAAAACTCCTTGGAAGTTATTAAAAGGAGTTAATTCTGAAAAAGAATTTAAAGAAAGTTTAGAAAATTTTTATACCAATATTGACTAAAGTATTAAAATAATTGATTATAAAAAATAAGAATTAGTAAAAACTTTATGTATAATTAAAGAACAAATAAAAACTTAAATTAAACTTAATTTAGTAAAAAATATTTGTAAATAAAATAAAGAAAATTAAGCTTTAAAAAAGGATAAAGGAGTAAAATATATTAATAGGAGTTAAAATGAAAAAATTAATATATAGTACACCAATAATCTTAATAATTATAATTATAGTTTTTGTTATAGTTAATAAAATAATAAGTAATCCTTTATTTAATACCCCAACTATAGATATTGATAGTTATAATATTTATGGAGAAAGCTTAAATATAAGTATTAATGATAGTTTTGAAAATACATTAAATTTTTTAAACATTCAATCTAATAATAATCAAGAAATAATGACAAGTCAAGCAATTGATGATGGAGTTGACCCGGTAAGTTTAAATGTTGGAGAATATTATATTTTTGATACTCAAGGTAATGCTTTAACTAGTGAAACAGTGATTGATGAGAAATATTATACAATAACACGAGATAAGCAAAATTATCAAATTAAATTTTATACAAATGCTAAAGGTTATTTAGTTTATGCAAAAACATTAAGTGAATTACCTGAAAATGAATATGATATTATTATTGATCCTGGTCATGGTGGAGATGATTCGGGAGCAATTGGGATAGATAATGTAACTTATGAAAAAGATGTTAATTTAACAATAAGTGAGTATTTAAAGGAACAGTTGACAGCTATGGGTTATAAAGTAGCTATTACAAGAGAAGATGATTCTAATCCTGGTTGTGAAGGAGTAGCTAATTACTGTGAAGGTGGTCGAGTAGATCAAGTTTATGAAACTAATGCTAAAATAGTATTATCAATTCATAATAATGCAGGAGGTGGAAGTGGTTTTGAAGTGTATGATTCAACTTTTAGTTCACATACTTTAGCCCGAGAGTTTGTTACATCATTATCCCAATATTTTACAATATCTGATAAAGAAACAGATTTAACTGAAACGGGAATCTATAATCCGCTGTATGAAAATGTTGATTATTATTTTATGATTCGAGAAACAGGAGGAGTAGCTACTCACGGAATATCAGAAAATAATGAAAATAGTAATTCTACTCAAGGTGCTGAAGGATTTATTTTAGAATTAGAATATTTAGATAATTATGTTGATTTACAAACAATATTAGATGATGCTAACCAACAACTACTAGCTAAACTTATAAGTGAAGCGGTAGATAATTATGTTAATAGTTAAGAAGAACATTAGTATAGCATAATGAAAAAATAAATTAAAAAATATAAGGTTGCTTTTACTCTATTTTTATGCTATACTAATAGAGTGTTATGGCGGATATGGCGAAGTGGTTAACGCTCCGGTTTGTGGTTCCGGCATTCGCGGGTTCGATTCCCGTTATCCGCCCCATTTACATAATAAAAATAGTATTAAGAATTTATTAATTTGAATTTTTAATACTATTTTTATTATATATTTATTATAGGAGAAAATAATAAAATATAGTAAAATTGTTGAGAAAATTAAGACTGATATAAATGAAGATAGTTTATTTACAGCACTCCAAATAAATAAAGGTAATAATTGGTATATAATATGTTCTTGTATAGAATGGATAAGTAGAGCTGCCAAAATAATTGATGCAAGAATTGAACAAAAATATAAAAAGATTTAATAATGATATTTTACAAGAATACTTAGAAGTATATAAAAGAATACTATCAATCCAAAGTAAAAATAATATTATGGATATTTATCAAGAACATATAAAGAATTTAATAGTGAAATGAATAAAAGAGTATTAAAAGTGATTTTACTTATAAATGTTATAATAACTTATCTGAATTGAGTGAAAAGTATGGTTATATTATACAAAAAGTATATGAAAGTAATGATAATAATTTATATAATATAGAAAACGAATTAAATGAATATTTAGAAGAAATTGATGATAATATTAGTAATATAAAGTAAAATATATTGCAATAATTAAGATTAAAATTTAAATAATAATAAATTTTTCTAACTTATCTTCAAAAACATGTTACAATAAGTTTATATAAATAAGTACACGGGTACCGTTTAGGTTGAGAAATACCGTTATAAGTTGATCTAGTTAAGACTAGCGTAACAAGTACTGTAACTATAATTATAGGAAAACTATGATTTTAGGTATAGCTCTTGGGCTATACCTTTTTTTTATACCCACTTATTTATATAAAATAAAGTAATAAATTAGTAGGAGAAGAATGAAAAAGAATTTAAGTATATTAATAGTGTTAATGGGAATTTTATTGGGTTGTAGTAATAATTCAGATGTTAACGCTGATGAATTACAAGAAGTAACAGTAATGTTGGATTATACACCTAATACTAATCATACAGGAATTTATGTCGCTGATAAATTAGGTTATTATGCTGAGCAAGGTTTGAAAATTAAAATTTTGGAACCAGGAGAAGGAGAAGTTATTCCTTTAGTAGCTAATGGAAAAATTGATTTTGCAATAAGTTATGAAGACACTTTAGCTAGTGCAGTAGATAAAGGAATTGATATTAAGTCATTAGCAACAATTACAAATCATAGTATGGTAGGAGCGATATCTCGTCAAGATCGTAATTTAGCAGATCCATCAAAATGGAAAGGAGCGACTTATTGTGGTTGGGGAACACCAATAGAAGAAGCTTATATTAAAGAGATGGCTCGCCAAAATGGTGTAGATCCCCAGACAATGAAGTTTACAACTTCTGCTCAAACATTTTTAGCATCTTCTAATGAATGTGATATTTTTTGGGGTTATGAAGCATGGGAAAATGCTCAAGCAACTAATGATGGAATAGCTTATGATTATACACCAGCATTAGAGATTGCTGATTATTATCCAGCAATTATCATAACTTCTTCTAATTTAATTGAACAAGATAATGAGTTAGTAACTAAATTTATGCAAGCTACTAAAAAAGGATATGAATATGCTGCAGTCAATGCTCAAGAAGCAGCGGATATTTTTATGGAAGCTAATCCAGAATATGATAAAACATTGATTGAAACTAGTCAAAAAATAATTTCGCCAATGTATGTTAATGATAATCAAGAATTTGGTTATATGGATGAAACTGTTTGGACCGATTTTACAAATTTTATGATTGATAGTGGAATTATTAGTGAGACTTCTAAAACAGCAATTAACCAAGCATATACTAATAAATTTTTAAAAGGAGAATAAATGTTATTTGAAAAGTTATTAAAAGCTAATAACCAAGTATGGCACAATTATGTAGAACACGAATTTTGTAATTTAATAGCTAATGGAACTTTAGCACAAGAAAAATTTGATTATTATTTAGAACAAGATTATGAGTATTTAAAAGTATATAATAAATGTTTTGCAATAATGGAAAATACTTGTTTAAAAGAAGTAGAGCGAAATTATTTTAAAAATAATAATGTTAATGAAGCTGAAAAAAGTTTACCTCTTTTATATAATATTAAGATTAATAATATTAAAATTTCCCCACAAACACAAGCTTATACAAATTATTTGTACAAAATAATGCTAGAAGGGACACCTTTAGAAAAATTAGTTGTGTTAGCACCTTGTACAATTGGTTATGCTAAAGCAGGAGAAAATATTATTAAAAAAGCTAGTATTCAAAATAATCCTTATTATTCATGGATTGAAGCTTATACTTCTGAATTATATGAAGATGTGTCATTAGATTATATAGATATGTTAAATGAATATCAACCAACTGAACAAGAATTTAATAAATTAAGCAAAATTTTTGCTCAAGTTTGTCAATTAGAAGCAGACTTTTTTACCCAAGCAACTGGACAAAAAATGAATAAAGTTTTAACAATTGCCGGAAGTGATTCTTCAGGTGGTGCTGGTATTCAAGCTGATCTTAAAGCTATAAGTGCGAATAATTGTTATGGTGCTTCGGTGATTACTGCAATAACTGCCCAAGCAACAACAGGGGTTTATAATGTTGAAACAGTAAGTGAAGCATTAATTGCTAAGCAACTTCAAGTTGTAGTAAAAGATATTGATTTTAAATGTCTGAAAATTGGAATGTTAGGCACAAAAGATGTTATTCAAACGGTTAGTACAAATTTACCACAAAAAATTAAGTTAGTTTTAGATCCAGTGATGGTCGCTAAGGATAAAACTAAACTTCTAGATGCTGAAGCAATAAACTCCTTAGTTGAGTTATTATTTCCTAAAGCTTATATTATTACACCTAATATTGAAGAAGCAAATGTTATTTTAAACATGAATATCAAAGACATTAAAGATATGAAAAATGCTGCTAAAAAGTTACACCAACTAGGTGCTAAAAATGTATTAGTTAAAGGAGGACATTTATCAGGTGAAGAACTAGTAGATGTCTTATATTATCATGGAAAGTTTTATGAATACCCAAGTAAACGTATTAAAACTTTAAATACTCATGGAACAGGCTGTTCTTTAGCAAGTGCTATTGCAGCTAATTTAGCTAATGATTTACAACTGGATGAAGCTGTTTATCAAGCAATAAATTATGTTCAAGCAGGAATTATTGAGAATTATCCAATCGGACAAGGTAAAGGACCGATTAATCACTTTAATTCACACAAAAAAATTTAATAAAAGGAGTAAAATGAATAAAGTACAAGCAAAAAGTCCCCTAGTAATTAATATTACTAATAAAGTTACAATTTTAGATATTGCCAATATATTAACAACTATAGGGGCTAGTCCAATAATGACTAATGATAAAAGAGAAGTAAAAGAATTATTAACAATAGCAAAAGCAGTAGGAGGAGCTTTAGTAATAAATATTGGAACGTTAGATGAAAAGCAAATTGAATTAATGAAAGAAGCTGTAAAAGTAGCAAATGAATTAGAAGTTAAAGTAATTTTAGACCCTGTAGGAGCTGGTGCTAGTAAATTACGTACTAATACTGCGCTTGACTTATTAACAAATTATAAAATTGATATAATTCGTGGGAATTTTAGTGAAATTAATAGTTTGATTGGTAATGAAGGCCAAACTAAAGGTGTAGATTCAATTACTGGAACAAATAGTGAAATTGCTAAAATTTGTGCAAATAAATATCAAGTTACTGTCTTAATAAGTGGAAAAGTTGATTTTTTTAGTAATGGAAAAATAGTTGAAGAAATAAGTGGAGGTAGTGCTTATTTACCAAAAATTTCTGGAACAGGATGTATGTTAAGTTCCATAATTGGTGCTTATGCAGCAGTTATGGATAATGATGAAGCTTGTAAACAAGGACTTAAACATGTGCTCCAAGCTAGTGAAAAAGCTCAAAAAGATGTAAGTAATATAATTGATTTTAAAATAGCATGGTTTAGAGAAATGGAGAATCTAGCTAATGGCAAGTAAATATGGAGTATATTTAATATCTGATCCTAAATATAGTGAAGAACAAATGACAAAAGCAATTAATAGTGGAATAAAATATTTTCAATTACGTCTTAAAACTACAACTACTAAACAATTTTTACAAATAGCGCAAAAGTACCAACAAATTTGTCAAAGGGCGAATGTAAAATTTATTGTTAATGATCGCTTGGATATTGCTTTAGCTTTACAAAGTGATGGGATTCATATTGGGCAAGATGATTTGGATATTCAAACTTGTCGCATGCTTTATCCCCAAGCAATAATTGGTGTGAGCGTGAGTACTGTAAAAGAAGCTCAAATAGCTCAAAGTGCTGGAGCAGATTATATTGGTGTAGGAGCAATGTTTACTTCTAAGACAAAAAAAGATGCCAAGCATGTAGAACTTAAAATTTTAGAGGAAATAAAAAAAGTAGTTAATATTGATATTGTTTGCATTGGCGGAATTAATAGTGATAATGTTGGATTATTAAAAAATAAATGTTCTGGTATAGCTGTATGCGAAAGTATTTTAGGAGCTAAAGATCCTCAAGAAGCTATTATCAAGTTAGAGCAAATATGGGAAAACTAACAAAAAAAGATTATCTTAATAGCTTATTATTTTTAATATTTATTATTATATTTTGGCAAATTTATGTTATGATTTTTAAGGTTGACAGTTATATTTTACCAGCACCAAGTAGTATTATTCAAGTTTTTGTAACAAAAGGTACTTTACTTTTGCAACATAGCTTGGTTACAACAACAGAAGCAGTAATTGGACTTTTTTTAGCAATTATTTTAGGTATAGTAGTGGCAATTTTATTACATAGTTTAAGAATTTTAAGAATTTTATTTATTCCTTATATAAGTAGTTTACAAATGATGCCTTCTATTGCAATTATTCCTTTATTTGCTACTTGGTTTGGCTTTGGCTTATTTCCTAAAGTTTTAATTATTATAATTTTTTGTTCTTTTCCAATAATTATTACACTTGTTAATAGCTTTGATACAGTTGATAAAGACTTATTAATTTATATGCAATCATTAAATGTTTCTAAACACCAAATGTATAAAGAAGTTTACTTACCACTTAGTTTATCTGCTGTATTTAGTAGTATTAAAATAGCAACTACTTATGCTTTAATTAATGCCATTTTTGCTGAATATATTGGTTCACAATATGGCTTAGGAGTTTATTTAAAAAATGTATCACGTAGTTTTTTAACAGCTGATATTTTTGCAGTTATTATTGTTGTTATTGTTATCACACTTAGTTTGCTAAAAATAATTGATATTATTGGAAAAAAAATGACAAAGTGGGTGTAAAATGTGTTTAATAAAAATTAGAAATTTAAGTCTTAAATATGAAGAATATTTATTTAAAAATTTAAACTTAGATATTAATCCCCGAGATAGAATTGTAATTATAGGTCCTAGTGGAAGTGGAAAAAGTAGTTTATTAAAAGCAATTTTAAGACAAATTAAATATGAAGGTAAAATAAGTTTTAAAGAAGGAGTAAAAGTAAGTTATATGCCACAAAATTTAGCATTATTACCACATAAAACAGTACAGCAAAATATTGAATTGCCTTTAAAAATTAAAAAGAAAATAATAAACATTTCGCCCAAGCTTTATCAAAAATTTGGTTTAGAAAAACATTTAAACAAATATCCTAAACAATTAAGTGGTGGACAAGCTCAACGAGTATCATTAATGCGAGCTATTGTTGATAATTGCGAAGTATTATGTATTGATGAGCCATTAAGTAAATTAGATCAAATAACTAAAATAGAAATGATTGATTTTTTTAAAGAAAATTTTCAAACTAACAGTGCGGTATTGTACATTACTCATGATTTAATGGAAGCACAAAAAATTTCTACAAAAATTATTGTAATTAATAAAAAAATTACTATTATTAATAATGAAAAAAAAACGATGAAAATGGATACTTTATTAATGAACTTAATTAAAAATAGTAATTAGATGTAATAATAAGTAAAATTTATAAAAAAATTAAAAAAAAGGCTAAAACAAGGGTTTTAAATTAAAAATCTTAAATTAGTCTTTTTGTTTTTTGGAATAAAAAATATAAAAAAGTTGACAAAATTTAAAAAAAAGGATACAATTACTCTGTAAACATTTAGATACATTTTTTCAAAACTAAAACTTGTATTAACAAGTTGAACTAAATGTTAGGATAATAAAAGAAGGAGAATATATGGAAACAAAAACAAATAAACATTTTTTAGGATTTGCCGGAAGTCACTTCTCATATTTTTTTATATGGGCAATTGTTTACGGATATTTAACACTTTGGTTAGAAGATATTGCTGGACTTAATGGTGCCGAAGCAGGAATACTATTTTCATTAATGGCAGGGATATCTTTATTTTTCCAACCAGTTTTTGGAATTGTATCAGATAAATTAGGTTTTAAAAAGACTTTATTAGCAATAATTGCAATTGCTGCTATTTTTATTGGACCATTTTTCCAATGGTTTTTCTTACCAATTCTTGAAGTAAATACTTATTTAGGAATTATTATTGCCGGAATTTATTTAAGTTTTATTTTAAATGGTGGAGTAGGAGTTATTGAACAATATATTGAACGTGCAAGTTGGGTAAATAAATTTGAGTACGGACATTCACGTTTAGGTGGAAGTATAGCGGGAGCAACTGCTTCATTTTTAGGAGGTCAATTATTTATTTGGCAACCAAATGCCATTTTTTGGGCATGTTCATTATCAGCAGTTTTATTAACTATTTTAGTAGTATTCTTTGATAAAGTTAATTTAAGTGAAGTTGATAATTCAAAAACCGAAAATAACAATAAAGAAAAAATTAATACAGAAACTGTTTTGGCAATTTTTAAAATGACAAATTTTTGGGCTTTAGCTTTCTTTTTTGTTGGAGCAGCAGCTTTGTATGATGTTTTTGATCAACAATTTTTAATTTATTTCCAAACTTTTTTCACTGACCCCGATCAAGGAACATTGATTTATAGTTACACAACATCAACACAAATTGCTTTAGAGGTATTATTAATGATTCCAATGCCTTATATTATTAATAAAATTGGAGCTAAAAAAGGATTATTAATATTTGGAGCAATAACATTTATTAGAATTTTTGGTAGTGCTGTTGCCCCAAGTTACGAGTACTTAGTAGTTTTCCGTTTATTAGCTGGATTAGAAATGCCATTATTATTAGTATCAGTTATGAAATATATAGATGGAGCATTTGATAGAACGTTATACGCTACAATATATATGTTTGCCTTTAACTTTGCTAAACAAATATCAGTATTTATTTTTTCAACAGCTTCAGGACAAATGTATGAATCATTAGGATTTTCACAAACATACTTTATTTTATCAGGAATTGTTTTTATAATTACGATAATAAGTATATTTACTTTAAAAGAAAATAAAGTAAAACTTAAACAATAAAGTATAAATTTAAGTATCATAAAATTAGTATAGTTTAAAAAATAATTATTATTGGAGGATTTATCATGTCAAAAACTATTTACAACAACCCGATTGTTCTGGAAAGAGCTGACCCTTGGGTATATAAACATACAGATGGATATTATTACTTTATGGGATCTGTTCCGGGATACCAAACTTTAGAATTACGTCGTGCTAAAGATTTAAATGAATTAGAAACAGCACCTACAACAACTATTTGGAATGCTCACGATACAGGATTAATGAGTGAACTTATTTGGGCTCCAGAAATTCACTTTATTAATGATGCTTGGTATATTTATTTTGCTGCAAGTGATCATAGTGAAATTCGTGATAGTCAATATCATCATAGAATGTTCGTTATTGAAAATAAAAATGCTAATCCTTTAGAAGGAGAATGGACAGAAAAAGGTCAAGTAAAAACACAATTTGAAAGCTTTAGTTTAGATGCAACAACTTTTGAAAGTAAAGGTCGTTTATACTATGTTTGGGCTCAACTTGATCCAAGAATTCCTGGAAATTCTAACTTATATATTTCAGAAATGGAAAATCCTTGGACTTTAAAAGGAAAACAAACTATTTTAACAATCCCTGAATATGATTGGGAAAAAATTGGTTTTTGGGTAAATGAAGGACCAGCAGTTGTTAAGCGTAATGGTAAAATATTTATTACTTATTCAGGAAGTGCCACAGACGAAAATTATGCTATGGGATTAATTTGGGCCGATGAAGATAGTGATTTATTAAATGGATTTTCATGGAGTAAAAGTAAAGATCCAGTCTTTACTTCATCAGAAAAAAATTCACAATATGGACCAGGACATAATTCATTTACTAAAAGTAGTGATGATCAAGAAGATGTTTTAATTTTCCATGCTCGACCAGAAAAAAATAAAGCAGGAGATCCATTAGATAATCCTAATCGTCACGCTAATGCTCAAGTATTTGACTGGAACGAAGCAGGATTTCCAGTATTTGGTGAACCACAAGGATATAAAAAATAAAGTATTTGAAGTCTTTAAAAATAATATAATTATAAAAATAAATTAATAATATTTTATAATATATATTATTTTTATTGTGTTTTAATATGTTTTAAAAATACTTATGTTTACAAGGGAGGAAAATACTTGACAATTACTGTTAAAAAAGGTACAATACCTCCGTAAGTGTTTGTACATTTATACGTTAAAAATAAAAGAAAGACAAAGGGAGGCTTGTTAAAATGATAACAAACTATGATTCTAAAGAGTACTTAGCAAAAGTTGATGCATGGTGGCGTGCTGCTAATTACATTTCAGCCGCACAAATGTATTTAAAAGATAATCCATTATTACGTCGTCCACTACAAAGTAGTGACGTAAAAACTCATCCAATTGGACACTGGGGAACAATTTCAGGACAAAACTTTTTATATGCACATTTAAATCGTGCAATTAATAAATATGATTTAAATATGTTTTATATTGAAGGTCCTGGACATGGAGGACAAGTTATGGTTTCTAATTCATATATTGATGGAAGCTATACTGAAATTTATCCAGAAGTTACAGAAGATGAAGAAGGTTTAAAAAAATTATGTAAAATGTTCTCATTCCCAGGAGGAATTGCATCTCATGCTGCTCCTGAAACACCAGGTTCAATTCATGAAGGTGGAGAATTAGGATACGCTTTATCTCATGCAACAGGAGCTATTTTGGATAATCCAGAAGTAATTGCAGCAACTGTAATTGGAGATGGAGAAGCTGAAACTGGACCATTAGCAGGTGGATGGTTTTCAAATTCATTTATTAATCCAGTAAACGATGGAGCAGTATTACCAATTGTTTATATTAATGGTGGTAAAATTTCTAATCCAACAATTTTTTCACGTAAATCTGATGCAGATTTAAAAAAATATTTTGAAGGTTTAGGATGGAAACCATATTTTGTAGAAGGAACTGATCCTGAAGTAGTACATCCAATGATGGCTAAAGTGTTAGATGAAGCTGTGGAAGAAATTAAAGCAATTCAAACAGAAGCTAGAAAAGGTAAAGCTGAAGATGCAACTATGCCAAATTGGCCAGTAATTATTTGTCGTACACCAAAAGGATGGACAGGACCTAAAACATGGAACGGTGAAACATTAGAAGGAACATTCCGTGCTCACCAAGTACCAATTCCTGTAGGATCTGAAGATATGGAACATGCTGATAAATTAGTAGATTGGTTAAAATCATATCGTCCAGAAGAATTATTTGATGAAAATGGTAAAATAATTGAAGAATTAAAAGAAATTTCACCAAAAGGTGACCGTCGTATGGCAACTAACCCGGTTACAAATGGGGGAATTAATACAAAAGATATGAAAATGCCTGATTGGAAAAAACATGCAATTGATACAACAACACCAGGTAGCGTAATGGCACAAGACATGATTGTTTTTGGTCAACAAGCACGTGATATGATTGTTGAAAATCCAACTAACTTCCGTATTTTTGGTCCTGATGAAACTAAATCAAATCGTTTAAATAAAGTATTTGAAGTTACAAATCGTCAATGGATGGAAGCAAAAGATTCAACTGATGAATGGCAATCAGCTGCAGGTCGTGTAATTGATGGACAATTATCAGAACACCAAGCTGAAGGATTTTTAGAAGGGTATGTTCTAACAGGACGTCATGGATTCTTTGCAAGTTATGAATCATTTTTACGTGTAGTTGATTCAATGATGACACAACACTTTAAATGGATGCGTAAAGCTTCTGCTCATGCGTGGCGTAAAGAATATCCAGCATTAAACTTAATTGCTACTTCAACAGTATTCCAACAAGATCATAATGGTTATACACACCAAGATCCAGGATTATTAACACACTTAGCTGAGAAAAAACCAGAATTTATTCGTGAATATTTACCAGCTGATGCTAATAGTTTAATGGCTGTAATGGATAAAGCAATGCAAGACAAACAAGTTATTAACTTAATAGTTTCTAGTAAACATCCACGTCCTCAATTTTACTCAGCAACTGAAGCTGAAGCATTAGTAAAAGAAGGATTAAAAGTAATTGATTGGGCAAGTACTAATGGTCAATCAGAACCAGATTTAGTAGTAGCTGCTGCAGGTACAGAACCTAACTTAGAAGCTTTAGCTGCTGTTACAATTTTAAATAAAGCCTTCCCTGAATTAAAAATTCGTTTTGTAAATATTGTAGATATCTTAAAATTACGTCATCCTGATGTAGATCCTCGTGGTCTTTCAGACACAGAATTCGATGCAATCTTTACTGCTGATAAACCAGTATTGTTTGCCTTCCATGGATATGAAGGAATGATAAGAGATATCTTCTTCAAACGTAATAATCATAATTTATTAGTACATGGATATCGTGAAAATGGAGATATTACAACACCATTTGATATGCGTGTGTTTAGTGAATTAGATCGTTTCCATTTAGCACAAGATGCTGCTAATGCAGTATATGGTGCTAAAGCTAAAGATTTCTCAAATGAAATGGATGCTATTTTAACAAAACACCATGAATTTATTCGTGCTCAAGGATTAGATATTCCTGAAGTAACAGAATGGAAATGGGAAAATTTAAAAAAATAGTAAATTAAAAAATAATAAACTAAAAAATCATTATCAATAAGATAATGATTTTTTTTATTAATAAAAATTAATGTTTATTGTAATAAAAAATTAAATAAATTTATAAATTAAATTGTAGCATACAAAAAGTAAGAAAAAATTAAAAAAAATACAATAACAATAGTATAATGAAAGGAGTACTATTATGTTATGGAAAGAGATTTATTAAAAATTCATAAACTAAACTTTTTAATTGATGAAATGATGGAAAAAATAGAAAAAAGTAATAAAGAATTACATATTATAGTTAAAGAAATAAAAGCGGATAATAAAGAGTTAAAAATAAGAGTTGAAGAATTAAAAAAAGCATTATTGTTAGTTTAGGTGTTAAAGCAAATTTTTAGTAATAGTTTTACTTTACAATTTAAAGATTAAAAGTTGTTAATACTTGAATAATATGCTATGATATAATCAAGTAAAGTAATAATTTTGAAACTATTATCTTATTGATAATAGTCTTTTTTTGTTAAAGGGGAAATAATGTTTAAAGGGGATATTATAAAAAAAGATATAAAAAATTTTTCTGGATTAGTGATAATTTATTTAGTACTTCAATATTTAGCTGTTTATTGTGTTGAAGGAGTAGGATTATTAATTAATCAAGAAATTCATTTTTTATTAGAATATTTTTATTACTTTTTAATGATTGTAGCAATTATATATTTAACGTTAGGTTCATTATTATTATTGTTATATTTAATTATCAAACCAGCATTAATTGACAAAAAAATAAACTACAATTTAACCGAAAATCTTTTATTATATAGATTATTTGGCATAATAATTTTTTTCTTTATTGGATTATTAAATTTTTTTGTTGCCCTTAGTATAATTACAGATTTTGATATAACAATTATTTTTACTCAAAGCTTACAGTTTTATATAGGACTTAATTTTGGTATTGAAACGGTTATTAGTTTAATTTTAATAGGTTATCATAAAATATATAATAAAAAATTATTCGTTAATAAATTAAATATAAGCTTAACAATTTTATTAATAGTTATTATTTACTTAGCTGGTAATTTATACTATTATGATTATTTTAAATATGGTATGATAGTATTACTTAGTGGTTATCTTTTAATTGGAGTAAATCTTAAATTGATTTGTAGAAAAATTGGACAAACTAAATTAACTAAACTTGTTTGGGGGACTTTAGCAATAGTTTTAGTATTTTGTATTATTTTTAGTACAATTCAAGGCGAAAATCTAAAAAAACAAGAAGAAGAGATTATGGAAGAAAAGTACGAAAGTCCCATAGTTTATCCTAGTGAAGCAATATCTACTAAGTTTGGTGAAATAAAAAAATATCATATTTCAGAAGAAAGTACTAAATATGTCTTTACTTATCAAAATAAATATTATAGTATTAATTTAACTAATAATGTTATTGGTAGTGAATTATATATGCAAAATTTAACTAATATGGAATATGTAAGGTTATATATCAATGAAGATAATAATTATCTTGATTCATTAATTTTTAAAGAAAAAAGTAAAAATCAAACTAAAAAGGAAAGTTATTTAACTTGCAATGGTAGTTATAAAGACCAAGAGTTAAATATAACAAAGTGTTTAGATAATGATACAAAAAATGTTTTACAATATTTTAAAAACAATTTATAAATCCTAAAAAAGTTTCTTACCTATGTAAGAAACTTTTTGTTGTTTAAATATTAATCATTTTCCCTGATTGGAAAGATTTAGTATAAAGTAAGGGTTTATCTTCACTATCTTTAGAAACTTGTTCAATAACAAAGACAGCCTCATGATCATCTAAATCTAATTTACTTAATAAATACTCTTGAGGAATAACTGCCGAATAAAAGCGAGAAGAAGAAACTAAATTATCATCTGCATGATTAGCCATAAAGCGGTGAATAGATTCTTTTAATTCTGTATCAGTATAATTATTTAAACGATCTTTAGGAATATAAGCTACTTCAAATGATACACGCCGATTATGAATAGTTCGAGTACGTTCAACTTGTAAAATTGAATCATTAACATCAATAGCTAAAATATTAGCCAAGTTTAAATTAGCAAACCGATGTTTAATTTCTAGATTAGAAACTTGGGGATTAAAACCTTTTAAAATAGCTAATAGAGTATAGCCAGCTAAATATTGATTATTAGACATTTTATTTTGTCGATGATCCTTAATAAAAATTCCTGAACCTTGTTTAGATACTGCAACATCCATATCTTTAAGAATTTGATAGGCTCGACGAACAGTCATTTTAGAAGTTTGATATTTTTTAATTAATTCTAATTCACTTGGTAAGCGATCTCCAGGTTGAATATTATGATCTAAAATTCCTTCAATGATATCATTAGCAATAGTTTCGTAAATATACATAATTAACCTCCTACTTAATAATATTATATACAAATTTTTATAAAAAAGAAAGAATTAAGAAAAATTTATTAATATATATATACTAATCTATATAGTTGTATATACATATAGGTTATAATATGTGTATTTGTATTGACTTTAAAATATTTTTTTGATAACATGTGCTTGTAAACGTTTTAGGAGGAAAATGAAATTAATAATAGCAACACATGGTCAAGCAGGAGCAGGTTTAGTTAATACCTTATCAATGTTTGTTGAACAAATTGATAAGGTAGAAATATTTTGTTTAGATAATCGAGGACAAAATTATTTTAAGCAAGAATTAGAAGATTATTTACAAAAAAATAAGCAAGAACAAATTATAGCGTTTACAGATATCTTAGGAGGAAGTCCGTTTCAAACATGTTTACAATTAAAAGCAAATTTAAACTTGAATTTAGAAGTAATTTCAGGAGTAAATTTTCCAATGCTACTTGACACATATTTACATCTTAATGATGATTTTATGGATGTCATAGCAAGAGCAATTACAAGTGGTCAAGAAGGAATTACTAATCCACAATTAAATAATAACAATAATGTTGATGATGAATAAGGAGGTAAGATGGAATTACATTTATGGCAAATTATAGTTTTATCACTACTAGCAGCTTATGCTCAATATGATGGATTACATGCTTTAACAGGGATTGTAAAACCAGTAGTTATGGGGACTGTTACAGGAATAATTATGGGTGATATTCAGATGGGACTTTATGTTGGAGGAACTATTAATTTGATGGCTTTAGGAGTAGGAAACTTTGGTGGAGCTAGTGTTCCTGATTATATGACAGCAACTTTATTAGGAACAGTATTTGCAGTTACTAGTGGACAAGGAGCAGAATTTGGAGTAGCTTTAGCAGTTCCGATTGGTGTCTTATTAGTACAACTCGATGTCTTAGCTCGATTTTCCAATTTATTTTTTCAAAAACGTGCCGATAAAGCCTTTGAAAAACGCCAATATGATAAAATTATAACTTGGAATCAATTAGGTGTTATTTGTTGGGGAATTTCTCGAGCAGTGCCAGTGTTTATTGGAATTACTTTAGGACCCGATGTGGTATCAAAAATTGTCGAGTTTATGCCAACTGTTTTAATAGATGGTATGAAAACTGCTGGAGGATTATTACCTGCTTTAGGATTAGCAATTTTACTACGCTATATGCCTTTAAACGATAATATTTCATATGCGATTATCGGTTTTGTATTAGCAGCTTATTTAAATATGAGTATTTTAGGAATTAGTTTAATCGGTTTTGCTATTGCTTTATTAATTTTTAAAAATGCTGAACAAGCTGATAAAATGACTCCATTAACAGCAATGCCTACAGAAGATAGTAATGAAATAGAAGGAGATGAATAAGATGAAAACAAAAAAAAATAAAGTATTTTTTAGATGGTTGTTAACTAATTCAATGGCTTGGAATTATGAAAAATATCAAGGACTTGGTTATGCGGCTTCCATGATTCCAGCCTTAAAAGAAATTTATAAAGATGATCCTGAAGGCTTACATCAAGCCGTTCACAATCATATGCAATTCTTTAATTCTAATGCGACAACTGCTCCTTTAATTATTGGAGCAACTTTAGCAATGGAAGAAGAATTACCAGGTAAAAGTACAGAAGCAATTGCTGGGTTGAAAACTGGGCTAATGGGAGCCTTAGCAGGAATTGGTGATACTTTATTTAATGTTTTGCCAACTACAATTTTTGGAGCAATTGCTTCATATATGGCTTTAGAAGGAAGTGCGGTAGGAGTGATTATTTTTATTGGTTATTTTCTTTTAAAAGATTGTATTTCTTATTATTTTATGAATCTTGGTTATCGTGAAGGAACTAAGTTAGTAACAACTCTTAGTGGAAAATTAAAGAATATAACAAAAGCAGCTAATGCTATTGGAATTTTAGTAGTAGGTGGATTAATTCCTTCAGTAGTAAGTGCCACAGTTGCTTATACTTATACTAATGGAGATGTAACAGTAGCGTTACAAGATTCATTTGACAAAATTATGCCTGGACTAATACCATTAATTATAGTTGCTTTAACTTATTGGATGTTAGGTCAAAAAAAATTAAATTCTACACGTGTTATATTTATTTTATTACTAGCAGGGATTGTATTACATGCTTTACAAATTTTAGCTTAAAAAATTAACTAAAAAAGGAGAACTATGCAAGGAATAATACATATAAGAATTGATGATCGCTTAATTCACGGACAAGTAGCAACAAGATGGACCGCCCAAACTAAAGCAACAAGAATTTTAATACCAAATGATAAAGTAGCAGTTAATGATACACAAAAACAAATTTTAAGAATGGCTGCACCAAGTGGTGTTAATACTTCAATTATTAGTGTACAAAAAGCAGCTGATAATATTTTGGCAGGAAAATATAATTCACAGCGAGTATTAATGGTCGTTAAAACTCCAATTGATATTATAAGATTAATTGAATTAGGTTTAGATATTAAAGAATTAAATGTAGGAAATATGGCCAAACGTGATGATACTATTCAAATTAAAAAATCAATTTCAATTACTAAAGAAGAAAAAGCTGCTTTTCAAACTTTAATTGAACAAGGGGTAGTTATTACGGCCCAAATGGTTCCTGATGAAAATGCCCCATTAATTAAAGATTTAATTTAAGGAGAAAATTATGAATTTAATACATCAATTTAATCAAAATGTAGATGAAGTAATTAATAAAGTTAGAACAACGCAAGAAATGGTAATTCAACAGGCTGCTAAAGTTATTGCTAAAACAGTAGCAAATGGTGGAATTATTCAAGCTTTTGGTTCAGGACATTCTTTTGCTGGAGCCATTGAAATAGCCGGTCGAGCAGGAGGTTTTATTCCTTCAAAAGCGATTAATAACTTTTATGGAATTAATGGTTGGTTAGAAACTATTGCTGGTGTTGGAACAGCTTTTATTAAACAAGTTGATATGCAACCAGAAGATTGTTTTATTATTATTTCTAACTCTGGCCGTAATCCACTACATATAGAATTTGCGAAGTATATTTCAGAATTTGGCTGTCAATTAATAGTAATTACTAATAAACAAGATGCCCTAAAAAATGCGCAACAAGGAGATAGTATTTTAAATTATGCTGATGTTATTATTGATAATTGTGGTTTTAGTGGTGATTGTTCAATTGAAGTTCAAGAATTAGAAGTAAAAGTTGCTCCAACTAGTAGTATTGCTGTAGCTCATATTGCTAGTATGATGATTTTATTAGCAATAGAAGAATTAATGGCTAAAGGAATTACTCCGCCAATTTATAAAAGTGCTAATATTGCTGGTGGTCGTGAATATAATCATAAATTACGTGAACAATATCAACAACGGCTAAATCGTATTTAATGAAAACTATTGATTTATTATTAGAAAATAAGTTTAGATTCGATCAAAAATTTGATTTAGAATGTGATAGACGAATTGTTCAAAATATTAAACTTGATTGGGGGTTAACTCCCTTCGGTGATAGGGAGTGGACTTTTGTCTTAAATCGCATGGAGTATTTATATCTATTAGCTGAAGCAGGTGGTAAATATCAAAAGCATGCTAATTATTTAGTATACCATTGGTTAAAACATAATAATTTAACCGAACAATACCAGCGAACAATTGATACAGCTATGCGAATTACCGTTTGGGCTGACCTTTATGCAACCTTTGAAGAAAGTGGGAAGAAGCAAATTTTAAGTAGTATTAAAAACCAAATAAACTATATAGATAACAATTTTCTTCCACGTCATTATTTTTTGAATTGGGGGATTATTCAAGTTTGTTCTTTATTATATGTTAATCATAAATTACAATTAAATTTAAGTAACAAAAGTTTATGGATTAAACAACTAAAACAAATGTTAATGTGGCAAATGTCCAAAAATTATTTACATGGTGAAGCTTCAATTATGTATCATATCGAAGTAATTAGACAATTAAATAAAATTATGAATATTGAAAATTGTGAATTTGTCTTAGGAATTATCCAACAAGCTAAAAGAACTTTAAATACTTTGAAGTTAAATTCCGGCTATTATCCTGCTTGGGGAGATAGTGATTACTTTTTAGTCAAAGATGTAGATGAGTACATAAATAATGATGAACAATTAGAAAATAATTTAACAACTGAAGGGATTATTAAATTTGCAACTACTAAGTTTAGTGGTTTATTATTAAATACAAAATTTGGTGGAGGTCATGGGCATTTTGATAATAATCATTTAGAACTTTGCTATAAAAAACAATCATTATTTTTTGATCCAGGGCGCTATACATATACAGAAAGTAAAGCACGTTTAGCTTTAAAAAATATTACTTTACATAATAGTGCTTATTTTGAAAATTTAGATATTAAAATTACAACTAGTTGGAAAACTAAAGGAACATTAGAAGTTTATCCGTTAGAAAGGTTTGAAACAGATGAAGAAACTGTAATTATCTCTAAATGGCAGAGTCAAAAATTTAAATTTACTCGCATTTTATGGGTTCAAGAACAAATAATTGCTATAATTGATTATTGTGATACAACTAAGCAAATAATTCAAAGTTTTAATATTAATAATGAATTTTATTATAGCCAAGAAAAGTTGCAAACTAAAGCTGACAGTTTATTTATCAAATCTAATGGTCAAGTAGTACTTAAAACTAAATTTGGTAGTCAACGTTATAATGAGAGTTTCAAATTTAAACAATATCAAAATCAAAGTTCTAATAACTTAGCCTATACTATTCTTAGCTCAAATAAGATTAAGTGTTCACAAGAATATGTAGTCGATAATAAACAGCAAAAATTAAATAATTTTATTTGCTTAACAATAAATGATAAAACCTTGATTATTGCAGTTAAAGAAAAATTAAATGTTTCAATACCTTATTATTATCAACAGCAAGCATTTTTGGCAACTAAATTAATAATTGGTAAAAAAATTAAAGTTTTAAAGTAACGAAGGGAGAAGTATGAATATACAACAGGAATTGGATTGGGTTTGTGCACAAGTAGAAAAAAATATTCAAATTTTTGGAGAAAATTTTCCTTCTGCTTGTACGCTTGAAGGAAAGTATCGAATTAAACCAAATGATGATTGGACTAATGGCTTTTGGACAGGAATTTTATGGATTTGTTATGAGTATAGTAAAAAAGATATTTTTAAACAATTAGCAATTAAAAATGGAGAAAGTTTCAAAAAACGTTTAGATGATAGATTTGTCGTTGAACATCATGATATCGGATTTTTGTATACCCCTTCATTAGTAGCCCAATATAAAATAACTAATGATAAAAGCTGTTATGAATATAGTTTAAAAGCCGCTGATATTTTATTAGAACGCTATCAAAAAAAAGGAAAATTTATTCAGGCATGGGGACAACTTGATGCTCAGGATGAATACCGTTTTATTGTGGATTCATTAATAAATTTACCATTACTTTATTGGGCATTTGCAATGACTAATAACTCAAAATATAAAGAAGTTGCTGATGCTCATTATCAAACAGTAATTAAATATGGGATTCGTCAAGATAATACAACTCATCATACTTATTATTTTGATAAAACAACAGGAGCACCACTTGGTGGAAAAACAGCGCAAGGATTTTCTGATAAGTCTTGCTGGGCTCGTGGACAAGCGTGGGTAATTTTAGGGTCCGTTTTAAATAATCGCTTTACGCCCAACTCTGATAATTTGACAATTTTCGAACGGGTATACCAAAAATATAAATCTTGTTTACCACAAGATAAAGTTCCTTATTGGGATTTAATCTTTAATGAACAATCAAATCAATATCACGATTCTAGTGCCGCTGCAATAACTTTATGTGCCTTATTAGAACGTAAAAATCAATTACAAGATACGGAATACAATAATGATATAAAACAAACTATGACTAGTTTAATAACAAAATATTCAGCACGATTAAATCCTAAAACACAAGGGTTATTAGAACATGGTGTTTATGCTTATTCAGCACATAAAGGTATTAATGAAGCTAATTTATGGGGTGATTACTTTTATGTTGAAGCTTTATATCGTTTATATACAAATAATGAATGGAAAGGATATTGGTAAAATGCAAAATTATTTTCGAGAAGTAATTAATTATTTACAATTGTTAGAACATCAACAGTGTGAACAACTAAATAAAGCAACAACAATGACTACAAAAACTTTAAAAAATAATGGGTTAATTTATGTTTTTGGTTGTGGACATTCTCATATTTTTAGTGAAGAGTTATTTTATCGAGCAGGAGGTTTAGCAAATATTGTACCTATACTATACGAACCGTTAATGTTACATCAAGGAGCCATGCAAGCTTCAGTAAATGAAAAGAAAAATAACTTTATTCAAAATTTTATGCTAAATTATCCAATTACTAAGCAAGATCTAGTAATTGTAATCTCCACTTCAGGAATTAATCCTGTATCGATTGATGTTGCTAATTATAGTAAAGAACAAGGTGCTCAAGTTATTACGATAAGTTCACACATTTATCAAAATTTAGAAAAATCTCGTCATAGTACAGGACAATATTTAGGTCAATGTGGTCATCTTAATATTGATAATTTGGTGCCTCATGGTGATACAGTTTGCCAAAGCTTAGCATTTAAGCATACACCAATTTCAACGGTGTTAGGAATTAGTATTTTACAAACGATAATTTCACAAGCAATAGAACAAACAAAATTTCCAGATATTTTTATGAGTGGCAATATAACAGGTTCTCAAGAACATAATATTAATTTAGTAAAAAAATATCAAAAACAAATACCAATGTTAACTAATAATTTAGAACTTAAGTTATAAAGCAAGTAATTTTAATAGTTTAATAATGAAATAAAAAGAAGACTTCAGTCTTCTTTTTTTATGTAATAGTTAGTTAAAAACTTGATAAAAATCCAAAAATAACTATTTACTTAAGTTTAAATATATTAATACATGTAAATACAAAAAAGAATAAAACTTCATTCAGAATTTAAATATTGTAAAGATAATGGTTTAGCATTACAAAAAAACTAATTATTTTTAAAGATATGGTAGATCAAAAAGTAAAAATATCTGTAGCCTTTGATTAGTAAAAAATATTATGTAGTGGAAGATTTATGATGTATTTTAAAGAACAAGAATAAGAAAAAGGGAAAAGTCTAATTTTAAAATTTGCCCTAGCATGTTCATTAGAGCTTGAAGACCATTTAGAAAGAATTGAATATAATTGTAAGACCGTTAATGATTATGCCGCTTATATCAATAATGCTCAAAAAATAACATATCCAGCATACAATAGACTTGAAAGTGAATAATAAATTAGTAATAAATTTTAAAAATATGTATAGTACAAAAAACTATAAAGATAAAATAAAATCTTTATAGTTTTATTTTTAAAAAATAGGTATAATCTATATATTAGATAAAAGTTATTGATTAAAGTAGGAGAGTTTATGCGCTATACAATTAGAGAACAGTTAGAAGAGATTGCTTTTTTGGAAAATAATGCTATTGCTAAAGTAGCAAAGTATATGTTAAATGCTGAGGAGGTCATGAATGTAACAGTAACCAATATTTTAAAGGATACTCAAGTTACTTCCCCAACCCCCACTAGACTAGCTCAAAAATTAGGTTTATCAGGATTTTCTCAACTTAAAGTTTTATTAGATATCCAAAATAAACGAGAAATTCAAAGTAAAGAAGAAATTCGTTCCAAAAATCTTAAAGAATATGAAGCAAGTATTTTGGAAACTTTTAATATAATTTATAATAAAATTGAAGAAAAGCAAATAAAAAGGATAGCAAAATTAATTAATTCAACAACTAAAACCATATTTTTAGCCGAAGGGTCAAATGTCTTTTTTTTACAAGAATTAAGTTTTAAATTACGAAGACTAAAAAAAATAGCTTTGGCTCCAATAGAAAATCATGATAAATTTATTCATGTGCATATGCTTCAAGAACAAGATGTCTGTTTTGCCATTTCCTTATCAGGAACAACTAAAAGTACAATGGATTTAGTAGCTCAAGCTAAAAAATCAGGATGTAAAGTGATTTTAATTACAACAAATAATTCAAAAGAATTTACTGAGGTAGATGAAGTAATTTTTATTGATACTAACGAAGAGCTAAGACAAATAAATAATATGAAAACTCGTTTAGCAATTATATCTTTATTAGATTTATTATACATAAATATTTTAAATTTAGATTTTGAAGAAAACATCAAAAATATTAAAAATACAAGAATAAGAAATGCTAATATTATAGAATAGAAAGAAGGTAAAATGAAAGAAGTTGCTTTAATAACCGGAGCAAGTAGTGGAATAGGAAAAGAATTAGCAATTATTCACGCTCAAAAGGGAAGAGACTTAGTAATCACAGCAAGAAGAGAAGTCGAGTTAAATCAGTTAAAACATAAATTAGAACAGGACTATAAGATTCAAGTTAAAGTAATTGTTAAAGATATCTCGTTACCAAACGCACCTGAAGAAATTTATCAAGAAATAAAGAATAATAACATTAATGTAAAATATTTAGTAAACAATGCTGGTTTTGGCGGAGTTAGATTTTTTGAAGAAGGAGACATTACTGATGATATAGCGATGATAAATGTAAATATTATTGCTTTGACTAAATTAACTAAATTTTTTATAACAGATTTTAAAAAAGATAATCAAGGGAAAATATTAAACATTTCTTCAGTAGCTTCATTAATGCCTGGACCGATGCAAGCAACTTATTTTGCAACAAAGGCTTATGTAACCTCTTTATCTAACGCTTTAGTTCAAGAAGTTAAGTCTTATAATATTACGATTAGTACAATTATGCCGGGACCTACTAAGAGTGAATTTGCTAAAGTAGCTAAGATGGATCAAAATGTATTATTTAAAAAAGCTTATAGTTCAAAAAGTGTAGCAAAAGATGGTTACCGAGCAATGGAACAAGGTAAAATGAATAAACTAACCGGTTTACCATTTTGGCAAAAAATTGGAATGAAACTGCTTCCTTTTGCTCCAAAAAAAATAGTTTTACAAGCTGTGATGCTTATGCAAAAACCAAAATAAAAAGGAATAAAGATGGAAAATTTAAAAAAATATGAAGATTTTATAACTTATGTAAAAACTAAAGACTTAGAAGAATACATGTTAGACAAGGTGGAACAATATACTAGTGAGCGAAAAAAATTTTATCAAAAATATCCATATGAAGAATTAGAAAATTTAACTTTAGAACAATGGGCTAAAGGTGATAAAGGCGAATATTTTAGTAATTATCTTGAACGGCGAACACATTTTTCAGGAAGTGGACATTTAGGAACTTCCAAAAACAAAATTTTTTATTACACAAATAATGAATATCGAGTTGATGATAAAGTTCAAGACTTTTATGAAAGTCAAGGGATTGTAGAGGTTGAAGAGCAGTTTATTCAGTTTAAAAAACAAATTTTAAAATTAATTAATACACCAATAGCCCAAATTAAAGACTTTGAGTTCCAAGAATTAAAAGGAAAAAATGTAATAAGTTCAAAACTTTATAATTTATATGCTAAAACTCCAACACTTAGTCTAAATGGAGCAGGATATACGAAAAAGGTAGGAAAATATTTTGGTATAGTTTTAAAAGATAAAGAAAGTTTACAAATTGCCTATGA
>JBKDZV010000084.1:0-11710 GCA_047971455.1 Mycoplasmatales bacterium
AACTAATTTAATTTTAATTGGTAATTGGTAAGCAACTAAAACTTCTTTATTAGACGTTGGTCTTGGACCAGCTAACGTAGCTATGATAATTATTATATTTAAATTAGATATTAAATAATACACTTTTACTTCAATTTTGTTAATCTTATTTTCTCAAGGTACAAATTTAGTAACTACGCTTATTACTCAACAATACTTATCTTATCATTTAGCTCCTGCTTTAATTATGATACCTGGTGGGATTATTGGAGGTATTGTTGGGACTAAAATTAATAACTTATGCACAGCTAAAGCTATTGAAATTATTTTTTCAATTTCAATGATTTGTTTAATAATTTTAAATATTTTTAATATTTATCTTTAATTCAGTTTTGTTCACTAAAACTTAAAGTTAAATTATTCGTTGTATAATATACAGCTAAATTTTCATCGACTGTTGCGATATATTCAACTGTAAAGTATTTTTGAGCTGGAGCATTCATTGTTAAATTTTGTAAATTTTCATCAGTTTTTTTAATTTTAGCATCAAATTCATAAGTTGCTATTTCATCTACTTTTAAAGTATACATATCTGTTCCTGTATCTTTAATTTGTTGATCAACAATTTCAACATCTGTTCCTGTATTTTCTGTTGTTAAATTAGTTATTGTTCCCTCTGTAAATACTTCAGGTAACGCAGTAATTTTTAATTGTTTAATTGTATAGTCTTTTTCATAATTATTTTTAATAGTAAATTTAACATGCAAAGTTTCTCCAACTTCAATTATTCCATCATTATTTTTATCAGTTATATATAAATTATTTATTAAACCAAATTTTTGTTCTCCTTCATTAATCTCATATTCACTGTCATTATTATCTCCTAAAGTTCCATCATTATCATCATCAGTTATATAAGTAGCATCTAGCTTCTTAATTAAATTTTCTTTACTAACATCTGTTAAATTTTCTGGTGTTTCCTCTACTTTTTTGCATCCTACTAAGACTAGACTTAATAAAAATAAACTGCTTAAAATTTTTAATTTTTTCATAATAATCCTTTATTTTAAATTATTTTTTGTATTAAAATTATCACATGTTTTATTTTAATTTATATTATTAATTTTTGAAGTTTTATTTATGAGTTATTTTCAATTTAATTATTAAAAATTTTCTAAAAAAATAAGCCTCGAATAATGAAATTTTATTTTTTTATTTATCATTATTAAGACTTATTTTTCTTTATATTATTAATTACTTTTTAAATCTTATTGTCAAACATTGCTTCTTGTTTTTGACGAAGTTTATAAATTAGCGTACTTGTATCTAATTCAATATCATCATAAGTTATTAATTCTCCTTTTTTGACAGATTTTTTCATAACTGCTTTATTAGTTACTAAGCCAAAAGGAACATATTTTTTAGCTTTAGCTTCTTCATAAGTAGCAATTGAACCATAAGTTGTATATCCACCAATACCATCAATTGTTTGACCAGCTTCTAAATCAATTTTAGCAACAGTTATACATTCTGATACTAAATTACCTTTTGGAACAATTGTTGGTTCATGATCAATAATTGCTTTTGCTACAGTCAATGGAGTTTCTAAATTACATAAATGATATGGGCGGTATAAAGTCCACAATGGTCCTGCTCCCATTGAATGATATTGCATTTGATAAGCAATTTCTTCATTGTCAGTTGCTACTGTTACAAAAACTCCTGGAGCAATACCATCAACATATTCTACTACTCCATGTTTTTGTAAAATTCCTCCATCTTTTTCAAGTTTATAATGTTCATTTAAATTTTTAACATCTGATTTTATTCCATGTCCACCAATACAATCAGGAATTAAACCAGTTGCATTAGACATTGCTGTCATCTCTACCATTGTTTTTGTTCCATCTTTAAATGAACACAACATTTTAGGAGACATTTTTCGTCTTGTTGCTTCTTCTAAACATGAATCTGGATTAGCTGCCCGATCTACTTTATTATTTTTACCTTTTCCCATAACTTTAACTTCTAAGCCCATAGCCTTGGCAAAACAATAAAGTTCCATAACTGCTCCTGGTTCATCTCCTGCTGAACCCGTATAAATAACACCATTATCATCAGCTAATTTTTTTAAATAAGGACCAATTACAACATCGGTTTCTACATTTAACATTACAATATGTTTTTTATTAGCAATTGCAGCTGTAGCAATTTTAGCACCTAAATCAGGAATTCCTGTAGCATCAATCGCACATTCAATTGCGGCACATTCAGTAATTAAATTACTATTTGTAGTAGCAACATATTGATTATTTTTAATAGCTTCATTAGCTTTGGCTAATTCATCAGTACAAACAATATCTTGTTCTTGAACTTTAGCGTATTTGAAGGCATTAATTGCATTATCTAAATTAATATCAGCAACTATTGCTGGGGTTATTCCTTTCATAATAACTAGTTGCGTTACCATTCCCCGACCCATTTGACCTGCCCCGACAATTCCTGTTTTAATTATTTTACCGGCTTTTTCTCTTTGTACCAGTTTTTTATTCATATTTAACATAATAATCTCCTTTATTTAGAATATATTTTAATATATTCATTAATTTTTATAGTTTCCGGTTTTAATTTTTCGCCTTGTAGTTCAATCATTCCTGGTCTTTGGACTTTATCTAACCCATTAAAAGATAAGGTACAATGTCCTAATTCTTTTAAGGTATTAATTGCTTCATAACCTACATCAGTAATTGTATATTTATTACCACAAATTTCAACAATATCTCCCTTAATAGGTTTCGCTTTTAATTCAGCCTTTTCTTGTAAAACAGCTATTTCTGCTAATTCAGGTGGTGCTGTTTCATTAAATATTATTAAAAAATTACAACTATCTTCGATTAAAAAATCTAATGCTTCAGCACCTATATCACATATTCTGGCTTGATATTTCATACTTCTCCTATAATTATTTTTTATACGCTTTAATAAATAAAGAAACTAAAGACAAAGGCAATAATAACAGCTAATGGTCCAGTTATCATTCTTGAAAATAATACTGCTGGAACTCCTAATTCAATTGTATCAGGTTCTGCTTCCCCTAATGAAAGTCCAACCGGAACAAAATCACATCCTACTTGAGCATTAATCGCAAATAAAGCTGGTAAAGCATAGGCTACTGGAATATGTCCTGCTCCAATTTCGGCTCCTAATAACGCTCCAATTACTTGAGCTATTACAGCACCTGGTCCTAAGACTGGTGATAAAAATGGTAATGAGCAAATTAAGGCAATAATAATCATTCCGGGAATGGTTGAGGCAAGTGGTGAAAGTGTATTAGCAATAACATCTCCTAAACCACTAGCTTGAATTATTCCTAAAATTGTTGCAGTAAAGGCCATAAATGGTAAAATATTTTTAATTACCATATCAATTGTTTCACGTCCGGCTTGGAAAAATTTATTAACGACATTTCCAACTCCAATACCCATACGAGTTATTAAACCTTTTTCCTTTCCTTCATTCATTTTTGCTATTTCTTCTCTTGCTTGAGCTTTTGATTTCGGTTCATTATTAACTGTTTCTTCTTCTTTTTTTACTTGAGTATTTTCTTCAACTACTGTTTCATTAACAAATTCTAAATTACTTTCTTTAACATCTGATACATAAATATCTTCTTTGATAAAAGCAGCTAATGGTCCAGCTTTACCAACAGGTGTTAAATTAATTGTGAAAATTCCCTTTTTAGGATATACTCCACATCTTGCTGTTCCTCCACAATTAACAACGGCTACTAAGACTTCATCATCAGGTAATGAAGTTGTAAATCCATCCACAACTTCTGCCCCAGTCATTTCGGCTATTTTATAACTTAATGGATCAATTCCACCACCAGTTACATTTAAAATTTTATTTTTTTTTTCAGTTGGATTTAAAATTAATGGACCTCCCCAACCTCCACTTCCTTGACTTACTTTAATAGCTTTATACATTAGGCCTCCACTTCTTTTGTAGTTTTTTTATTTTTAGCAACTAAATAAGCATAAATTTTTTCAGTTACTAATCCTCTAATTAAAATTACAATTACCCCAACTATGAAGTAACTAACAGCCAGTGGACCTAAAGGCATATCTAAGGTTTGTAATCCAGCGGCAATTCCTAAATAAACAAACAATTCTCCCGCATTAGCATGAGGAAATAATCCTGTAACTGGATGTAAAAAACTAACACAAGAATCGTAAAATGCTGGTTTATATTTCTCTTCTACAAAACGTCCAAATGTATAACACATTGGATTTGCTAAAAATAAAACTGCTAAAACAGGTACTACTGTATATCTTGTAAGTGCATACTTAGTTGCTTTTTTAGCGGCTTTTTCTACCCGTTCTTCCCCAATTAACTTAATAATTGAATTAATTGCTGTCATTAGACAAATAACTAAAGGAATAATTGTCGAAACCCAACCAACAAAAACATCAGCTCCTGCTTGAAATAAGGCAATAAAACCGTTAGCAACATTTGCTATTGCATCCATATAATCCTCCTTTTTAGTAAATTATTTTTGTAAAGTTTTTTGTAAAGCGTGTAAGGCATCTAAATAACTTTTATAAGTTTTTTTTTGCTTTTTTTGTGGAATTTGCTCTAATTTTTCTAAAAAATAATAAATACTTTTACCTTCCATAGTCTCACTAAGTAATGTATTTAAATTATGAAATTTAGAAAAGAAAAACATACCATCTAAAATTTGTGATTTTTGGATAATTCCTTCATTATCACAAGCAATAATTACAATATTAGATTTAAAAAAGCTACCCTTTTTTTGGCCAATTCCAATATTACCTTTTTGATGTAGTGTTGAAATTGTTTTTTTATAATTTTTTACTTGATAAATTCCGCCTATTGATTGTAAAATAAATAGTACAATAAAAAAGATAAAAATAGTGATAATATTACTGTCATTCATAATTTCTCCTTATAATACATTGATTAGTTTAACTAAGATTTCTAAAACTTCTGTTTCTTTTTTACAATTTAAAAGTTCTTCTTGTAAATGTTTGTCTTTAACTACTTTTAAAATTAGCTCATATACTAAGACAATATTTTCATCTAATTTTTGCGATAAAGCCATTACAAAAAATATATTTGTTGTATAATTATTAACTTTAATTTTATTTTTAGAAATTACTAAAAATACTTTTGATTCTTTAGCATAAGTTCCAATTGGATGTGGTACCATAATACCATTACCAAAATAAGTTGAATATTTAGTTTCTCGAGTAAGAATGTTATTAGTAAATTCTTGATTATCATCAATAATTTTTTCTTGTTTAAACTGATCTCCTACATCACTGATTATTTGCTCAAAAGTTATTTTTTCATGATAAATTTTTAAAAATTGCTGTTCAAAGATTTGATATAAATATTCAGAATTATACTGTTTGGATAAAATTACCTTATCAATATTTTGATAATCCTTTTCATCAAATATTGGATTAGTATTTATCACTTTTAAATTAAAACTATAATCAATATTAGTATTAGCAATAATAAAATCTATATTTTGATAATTAGCTTCTAAATAAGCATGTGAAGAACTTTTAGAACATACTTTACTAACAACAAGTCGCCCTGCAAAACGATTATTGATTAATTTTTTTAACATATTATTAATCGCATAACCTTCTTTAGAAATTATTAAAACTTTTAATATTTTAGATTTAGTAAATAAAATATTCTCAATGTATAAGGCTATTAGAGCAATTTCACTATTATTAACAACATCTTGTTTAGAAAACAAATAAGAAATTAACTTCACTGCTAAATAAAAAGAAAATGGAAACCGTAATTTAATTTCCTCATATAATTCATTTTTTAATTGAATGTTATTTTCTAACCGATGATTTAAAGCAGCAATATGATTTAAAAATACTTGAAATTCAGAGGTTTTAAAATCTATTTTAAAATAAGAATTTATTGTATATTTTTCAAAAAATATTTGTAATTTTTTTAAATTTTGCTTATTTTGACTAAGTAAATTGGTATACAAACCAATAGAAAACAATAAATGTTCTAAAAACTCAACTTCAGATTTTGCTAATAAAATATTTCGCTTTTTAAAAAAGTAATAGATTTTATGCTTTTTACATTCATTATTTATAGTATTACTTAATTCATCTTTTTTACTAATATAAGTAAAATAACAAAGATAAGTTGCTAAATTTAAAGAAAAATCAGAAAAAGGAATATCTTTTAAATTATACTCATTAAATAATTCATAACGAAAATTGTCTAATAATAATTCATCAAAGTTATCTGCTAACAAAAAACGCAAATTAGGCGTATTTAATCTAGATCTTAATTTTGTTTCTTCACTAGCAAGATTAAAAAAGATATTTAATTTATTAATAAAATTTAACTTTTGTAAGTCTACATTTATACTATTTTTACTTAAAATTTTAATAATTTCTTTTTTATCTTGTCTAATCGTTGATGATGAAGTATACAAAATAGTTGATAATTCATAATCATCAGTGCGTTTATCCATTAAAATTCGCCCTAAAATAAAATAGCATCGTTGTTTTTGTGATTTAGGAGCTAAATTTAATTGACTTAATTCATTAATAATTTTATAAACTTTTGGACGATCTATTTCTTCAAAAAAATAACCAATTTTTTTACTATATGGTAATTTTATTTGATAATTTTCTAAAAAATAACGAATATTTTGAAAAGAATATCTAATAGTTCTTGAAGAAACTTGTAATTTTTCTTCTAAAGTTTTAGCTTCGATATTTTTTTCAATCAAAACATATTTAATAATTTCGATTTCTCTATCATTTAGCATAATCCCCACTTTTATTTGTAGATATTTATCTACATCTATATAATAATATATTTACTTAAACGTTTACATAAATAAATGCCTTCTAAAAGGAAATAAAATAAATTTTTTAATTAAATTATTTTATTTTTTAAATTTTATCATATAAACGTTTACATTTTAAGGACGGTATTTTAATTTTTTAAACCAAATTTTTAAAATACTTATTAATAATAATAAAAAACAAATCATTGCTGATTTGTTTTTTATTATTTTATACAACTATAATTTTATTACTCGATCACATATTTTTTTAACTGCTTCATCATGAGTAAGCTATTTCTTTCCCATTAATTTCAATATAACTACGCATCATATAGTATGAAGATAACATCACTAAAGTTGATAATATTCCTATTAACGCTAATAAAGTCAAAAATAATTTTAATTGAAGATGAAGAAATTCATAATATGATTCTGTTAGTTGAATCGCCGAGCTAGGAGCAGCTTCATCTTGATAATATAAATTATCTAAGATATAAGTTCCTTGATTGGACATCAAATTATTACTGACTAGAATTATAGAATAATAAATATAACCACCAGTATTATAAAATCCCATATCATCATATGTATAAATTGCTTCGTTATCATAATATAACAATTGATACTGTTCAGCAGTAAAATAATCTGCTTCTACTTCTTTAACTATTTCATTTTCTGAATTTATCATACTTTTAGGGATTAGAAGATAATTATCTGTTTCATTTAACTTATCTGCTAAATTAATGGCTTTCATATAATTATAATTTACTAATATTATTTGATTAGGAGTTACATATTCTTCGGTATCACTGTAGTACTTACTAGAAATTGTTTTTAAAATTGCTCCTTGTGAATTATACTTTTGGTATATTTGTTCCATTTTCTTTTGAGCTGCTGCTTCATTTTCTAAGCCTAAATTTACTAATTTTTCAGGAATTTCATAATTAACATAATTTTCTATTTTTTTAATGTATAAATTATATTGATTACATACTCTAAGTAATTGATAAGTTGGTACAATTAAAATTATCAATAAGATGATAATAATAAGTTTGGATAGTATATTTGTACAATAGCTAATAGAGTTAATTGTGCTTGAGTCTTTTTTTCCTTTTAATACTTGAATAATATTAGTTTTATAAATTGTATACATATATGCCCCTAAGTAAAGAACATTAGTTATAATGTACATTTTAGTAATTAATATTAAAGAGGAAATTACAAAATTTAAACTATCTAAACTTTTATCATAAATCCACAATCCTAAAGGTAATAAAATAGTTAAGTAATAAAGACTAGATATGAGTAATTGTTTTATAATATTTGTTCGTAAAATAGAACCTGAATTATATCCAAGAATCTTACAGATACTAATTTCTTTATTATATAAATTAACATCAACAAATAATAATAATATTACTAATAAAAAGAAAAATAAATTCATAATATTATAAAATAAGTAAAAACTAAAAGATAAAGGAGTATTATTCATTTTAATACTATTAATCCCATTGTCTAATGCAGTTTTTTGAATTTTTAAGATTTTTTCATTATCATTAGAACGTATATATAAACTATTAGGTTTTACAACAGAAGAATTTATAAGAGAATTAAAATTAAAATAATAAATCTTAGTAGATAAACTCATGTAAGGGCCTGAACCTAAATTATCATATCCCTTAATATCTTTTTTTCCATAATATTGATTAGTTTGTGGAACTTTTAAACCTAATTCATGGTAATAAACATCATTCCCAAAAACATAAACTTCATTTGGTGCAGGTTGATAAGTAGAAAAATATTCAACTTCATCATAGTATAATAAATCTTCAATACTAATATCATTTGTAGAATAATTTATAAAAAGATTTTGACTATTATTAAATATTTTATCTGCTACTTGTTTTTCTTGTTGATATACTCCAGCTATAAGTAAAAAGATAATCCAAAAAACAATTATTAAAGGATATTTCATTTTAATTCTCCAAAATTACACGAGACATATTAAAATTATTATAATAATCATTATATTTTTGTAAAGCATCATCAAGATACTCTTTATGTTCTAAAATATAATTTTTATATTCCTCTGTATAACAATAAGCATCATTTCTGTTATTTTCAATTACATTAAAATTATCTATCATATACAATATTTAAATTAATTCCAAATTTCTACTTTATAACGTACAGTTCCTCCTGAAGTTATAGTATGTTCATAATTCTTAGACCATTTATTATGATTAACACGTTTACCATATCTTGTTCCATTTGGTGTAGAAGTTATTGCTTCGTAATCTCTTGATGTATCTCTTTTATACTCAGTATAAAGTTTATCATGTGAAGTTCCTTTAGCATTCATCCATAATGCATTGTTCCTTCTTGATAAGCCATTGAAATATATTTATTGTTCAGACTATCTGGACATGAAGAATTTTGATAATTATAAGTTCTACTAGTATATATTGTAGCAGAGAAAGCGCCAAAAGAAGGTGTTACAATAAAGGTTAAAATTAAACTCAAAAACAATATTTTTTTATACATTGTTTCTTCTTAAGTTTTTATTGATAGGCCTATCTCTTTTAATTATATCATACTATACTATAAATAATAAATAAATCCCAACCTGTATTTGTAAGATACATTTTCGCTTACAATAGTTTACACTTTTATAAATCTTAAGTAATTTTTTTGTTTATCTTAATAACTTTTATTAAAATTGTAAGCTACAAATAAACAAAATTAATGTCTTATAATATTAAAAAAATGAGTATCTTAAGATACCCATTTTTTTACTTTTGCATTTACTTTCAATTTAAATAATTTGTATTTAAATTTTTAATTAACTTTCTTTTGATTTTTTATATCTACAATTAAAATTATAATAAAGAAAATAACTACTAATAATAAAATAATTAAATTAAAAATAATAATTGAAATTAAAAATAAAGCGATTAAAATTACATCAGATAAAATAATTTGGGTTTTTCGTAAATATAGTGCATACCCAATTACCATAAAGATTGCCATCCCACCAAAGGAAATAATAAACCAAGATATTGCCTCTTGAATTTGTCCATTTGCTAAGTAGGTAGGATCAACTACTCCAAAGATAAAGGCAAATGAAGTTATTACTAACAAAATTGTTCCAACAACCATGGCCCATTTTTTATCTTTAATAAATACATAAGTTCCAGCTTCATTTTTTCTTTTAAAATTAATATAAGATATTAATAATAAAACAAATGGTATAACAACTGAGATAGTAGACATATCATACAAGACATAATAAATATTTGAAAACGTTGCTGAAGAAATTATTAATAAAAATAATAAAACTAAAACAACTGTAAAAATCATCGCATTCACTGGGCGACCTTGTTTATCTTTTTTTTCAATAATTTTAGGGAAAATTCCTTTTTCTGAATCAATAAATAAAACATTAATTGTCGTAACTAACCATAAAACAATGGCCGATATTGTTATAAAAACTTGTCCTAGCATAATAAATTTTAAAAAGACAACACCCCAAAATCCATGTAATCCATAAGTTAATCCTAATTGAGCAAATACTACTGGGATAGCGTTTTCTAACGCATCAGTTGATAATTGATCTGGTGTCATAATAAATGATATCCCTAATACTCCAACAGCATAGGCAATAATTACTAAAATTGACCCAATAGTTATAACTTTAGGAATTCTTTTTTGTGGGTTATCTACTTTATTTACTACGGAACCAATCGTTTCTACTCCACCAATAGCAAAGATAATCCAGACTAAAGTAGAAATTGTCTCAGGAGCAAAAGTTGGTCGGACATTATCAACTGTTAGAGGATAAGCCGCTTGATGTGGTAAGACAATAACACTTAAGACGGTAAATAAAATAAAAATAAAAGCAATAACTAACGATAAACCACCAATATATTTTCCTATTTTTTCAAATATTTTTTCAAAATTAATTGAAATAACTACTCCAATAATCATAGTTACAAAAGCTAATAATAAAAATAAACCTTGACTATCTGTCGCATTTATTATCCCCTTAATATTTCCACTTTGATCGACTACGGTATCTAATGAGTCAATTGGTGCAAAAACCCATGATAAAAATACCGGAATTCTTGAAGCAATTGTTGGTAAGTAAAAAACATTTTCAATAAAGTAGGCCCAACCACATAAAAAAGCAATTTTTTTAGTTGTTCCAATTTCTACCCAACGACTTATTCCTGATGAAGTTGTCGCATCATATGAAGCCATTTCTGCCATAATCAAGGCAATTGGAATAAAATATAATGGTAATAAAACAAACCATGATAACGCCTCTGATCCAATTGCTGCATAATTATTAGGAATATTTGTTATTCCAAATACGGCAATAAAAATTAATAAGCCAATTGATATATTTGATTGTTTTTTCATTCTTCCTCCTGTTAATTAAAAAAAGTGTTAGAAGAAACAATCTCCCAACACTTTAAACAGGTTGAAAGACAGCACTACATAAATTTCTTTTATGTCAGTTATTTAGTTTTTAACTAAATACCCAAAAATTAAATTTTTCTAAGTAATTTAATTCTTTCGGCACTTTCCCCTTTCACTCAATTAGACTTAGATCTAAATTATTGAGTTACTTTTGTCAAATGCTCCTCTATCTTTTTATACTATTAGTATATATCTTTTTTTTGATTTTGTCAAATTTTTTTCTTTTTTTAGCTATATTTTAAAATAGATTTAATTATCTTTTGGTAAATATATATTTAATAAGAAGATTTAAAACCATAAGTATTACTAAAAAAATTACTACACTAAAATATACTATGACTTTTAAATAAATTAATAATAGCGAATTTAATAAAAAACTAATTAATCAAA
>JBKDZV010000085.1:0-37135 GCA_047971455.1 Mycoplasmatales bacterium
AAACATACGCTTCAAAGTACTTATAAAAATTTAGGACCTAATAAACTTAATTTAATAACTGATGCTATGTGTGCTAAGTCAATGGAAGATGGAATTTATGATTTGGGTGGTTTAGAAGTTGAAAAAAAAGGAAATAAAGCTACTTTGAAAGGAACAGATACTTTAGCCGGTAGTGTGTTACAAATGAATAATGCTGTAAAAAATATGATTGAATTAAGTAATTGTTCAGCAGAAGAGGCGTTTAAAATGGCCTCATATAATCAAACACAAATGTTTGGTTTGAAAAATAAAGGCTTAATTAAGACTGGATATGATTTTGATATTACATGTTTAGATGAAGAATTTAATGTAGTTGAAGTATATAAAAAAGGAGAAAAAGTATATGATAAATTTAGTAATTAAAAAACAAGATGAATTATTTAAAGATATAGCTCAAGTATATCAAGAACAGTTAAAAGTTAAGGCAAATTCGATTTTAGGTTTAGCAACAGGTTCTTCACCAATTGGGTTATACGAAGAATTAATAAAATTATATAATAAACAAGAAATTTCATTTAAAGAAGTTATAACTTTTAATTTAGATGAATATTGTAATTTAGCTCAAACTGATAAGAATAGTTATTTTAGTTTTATGCAAGAAAATTTATTTACTAAAGTTGATATTAATACGCAAAATACTAATTTTCCGCCAACTGACGAAGCAAAAATTTCAGAATATGAAACTAAATTACAGGAAAATATAATTGATATCCAATTATTAGGAATTGGATCTAATGGACATATTGCCTTTAATGAGCCAGGATCTAATTTTAATTCAACAGTAAGAATTGTAGATTTGGATGAAAAAACAATTCAAGATAATGCTAGATTTTTTACTTCAGTGGAGGAAGTACCAACACAAGCGGCATCGATGGGATTAGCGGATATTATGCGTGCTAAAAAAATTATTTTAATAGCAATTGGTGAGAATAAAGCAGAAGTTTTAAAAGAAATTTTTGCAAATGATGAGATAACAAATAAAATACCAGCAACATTATTAAAAAATCATCCTGATGTAACGTTTTATGTAGATGAAGTAGCAGGAAAATATTTAAAATAAGGATAAATGTATAAGAAAATCTTATACATTTTTTTAGGAGAAAAATGAGAGTTTTAGAAGTAATAGCTTTAACAGCTAAGGATGTACAGGAACTTAATGATACTAAAGTGGATCGAATAGAATTTTGTGCGAATATGGAAGCAGATGGATTAACACCAAAAAAAGAAGTATTAGAAGCGGCTTTAAAAATTACTAAAAAACCAATTAACGTTATGCTAAGAAATAAAAATTCATTTATCTTAGAAGAAGAAGAAAGTGTAGCATTAATAACTTATGTAAAGTATTTAGTCGAATTAAAAAAAACTTATCCCTTATTAAATGGGATAGTTTTAGGTTATTACACAAATAATGATAAATTAGATGAAAAATTTTTACAAGCAATAAATAAAGTTAGTGGGGAATTAAATCTAACGTTTCATAAAGCAGTAGATAACTTAATTGACAATGAAGAATATTTAAAATTACAAAAGTATAATATTTCTACGATTTTAACGCAAGGTGGGCTTAATAAAATAGAAAATAATTTAGAAAAAATTAAAGAACTACAACAAAAACTACCTAAAATAGAAATCTTGTTAGGTGGTGGAATTGATGACAAAAATATTGAACAATTACTTAAACTTAATTGTTCAATCCATTTAGGAACATTAGCAAAAATTGAAAAAAATTATAATAAAGGTTATAATATAGTGTATTTAAATAAAATAAAAGATATTATGATAGGAGAACATGAAGGACTACATACTTAACGAATTAGAAAAAATACCGAAAAATAAAACTTCATATTACAGTATTGCCCAGTATTTATTAAAAGCTGAAGATATAACAAGAGTATCAATTAAAGAACTGATTGATAATTGTTATGTATCAGTTTCTACACCAACTAGACTAGCCAAATATTTAGGTTATGAAGGATTTAAAGAATTAAAGTATGAAATAAAATTAGCTAAAAAATATGAAGCAAAGGCTAAAAAAGAGTTTTTAGCTTCAGGAGAATATTTTCTTAAATTAAATGAATCATTAAACATAACATTTGAACACGTAGATAACGAGTTAATTCAAACAATTGCCAAATTAATTTATCGCTCAGCGAGAGTAAATATTTTTGCGATAGCTGATACCAGTTTAGTAGCTTTAGATTTTACATATAAATTAGAACGTTTAAATAAAAATGTTAATTGTTATAGTGATTATCATTTACAACAAGTTTATGCCAATTTAAGTGAACTAGAAGATTTATGTATTGGTATTTCATATTCAGGTTCAACGCAAGAAGTATTAAATAATCTAAAATTATGTAAAGAACGAGGAGCAAAAACAATTTTAATAACTTCACGTAATATAACCAAAAATTACGTTGATTATGTGATTAACATTTCACCATCGGAACAAATGTCTAGAAAATATAGTATGATATCCCGAATAACTATTTTAAGTATTTTAGACTTAATTTATTTAAAATATATTGAAATTACAAAAGATGATAGTGAAAGAAACTTTAAAATTACTAAAATTGAAAAATAGAAAACATTTTCAAAAGTAACCATAATTATGAAAATATTTTCTTTTGATTTTTGTTATAATGATTATGGGAAATAATATATATGTTTAAAAGGAGAAAATTATGATGAATTATTTACGTAATATAGGTAAATCTTTATTAATGCCTATAGCAGTGTTACCAGCAGCAGCTATTTTAGCAGGAATTGGTAATTGGTTAATTAGTATCGGTTTTTTACCATTACTAGCTAATATTTTATTAATGGCTGGAACTTCAATCTTAGATAACTTAGCAATTTTATTTGCTATTGGTTTAGCCTTTGGATTATCTAAAGACAAAAATGGAGCTGCCGCTTTACCAGCAGTAGTAATGTGGTTTGTAGTATTTAGATTATTAAGCACAGACTCATTGGTTACTTTATTAGGATTAGATCCTGATAGTGCCGCCACAACATTAGATGTTTTAGGAAAACAAATAGGAGATGTTCAGGCGGCTTCATTTACTAAATTAAATAATGCTTTTATTGGAATTATGATTGGGGTTATTTCAGCAGAATTATATAATCGTTTACATACAATAGAATTAAATAAAGCTTTAAGTTTTTTTAGTGGAAGAAGATTAGTACCAATAGTAGCAGCATTTGTTGGAATTTTATTAGCCTTTATTTTATACTTTATTTGGCCAATTGTTTATACAGGACTAGTATCATTTGGAGAAATTATAGTTTCAATGGGGTCAATAGGAGCAGGAATTTATGGATTTTTAAATCGTTTATTAATTCCTACAGGATTACATAATGCTTTAAATTCCGTATTTTGGTTTGATGTAGCAGGAATTAGTGATATTAATAATTATTTAGGATGTACTGCTAATAATTTTGATGTTGCTACAGGGATTTGTACAATTTCAAGTGGAGCAGAAGCAATTAAAGGTCAAACAGGAATGTACCAAGCCGGATTTTTCCCAATAATGATGTTTGGACTACCAGCAGCGTCTTATGCTATTTATAAAAATGCTTTACCAGAAAATAAAGTTAAAGTAGGATCTATTATGTTAGCTGGAGCTTTTGCTTCATTCTTTACTGGAGTAACAGAACCTTTAGAGTTTTCATTTATGTTTGTAGCATGGCCATTATATGTTTTACATGCTATTTTAACTGGAATTTCATTGTTTATTGCGGCACAATTTCACTTTATTAATGGGTTTGGATTTAGTGGAGGATTTGTAGATTTTATCTTGAATTATAAAAATCCTTTAGCTACAGCTCCATATATGTTAGTTGTTCAAGGACTAGTATTTGCGGCAATTTATTACTTTACATTTGATTTTGCTATTAAAAAATTCAATTTATTAACACCAGGTAGAACAAAAGGAGAATTTGATGAAGCTGAAGAAGAATATGCTTCATCTAGTGAAAAATATCAAGTGTTAGCTCAAAAAATATACGATATTGTAGGAAAAGACAATTTAAAAGAAGTAGATAATTGTGCTACAAGATTAAGATTAACTGTTGAAAACAGTGAAGAAATTGATGCTGACAAAATTAAAAAGTTAGCAGTAGCAGGAGTAGTTAAGCCTTCTAAAGATCAAATTCAAGTTATTGTAGGACCAACAGTTGAATTTGTTGCCAACGAATTAAAAAAATTATCAGGAAAATAAATTAAAAAATAATGAAAATAGATAGTTATTATGTTTAAAGACATTTTAATTATCTTTTTTTGCCATTACATTTTACTTTACAACTTTCAAAGGTTAAAAAAAGCCCCAATAACTTTTAAAATATGTTATAATAAAAGCATATTAAATGTTTTTAGTTGTCTAATAGCTTTAATATAAATAAATTTAAGTAAAAGAGGTACTATGAAGGGAACAGTTAAATGGTTCAACGCTGAAAAAGGTTACGGATTTATAACAACAGAAGAAGGAAAAGATGTATTTGCACATTTTTCTCAAATCGAAATGGATGGATATAAATCATTAGAAGAAAACGATCAAGTTGAATTTAATGTAGAAGATGGTGACAGAGGACCACAAGCTACAAATATAACAAGAATATAAAATAAAAAGGCTGAAAGGCCTTTTATTTTTTATTAGATAAATTATAGTTTAAATAATAAATTAATATATTTAAAGGATATACGAAATTAAAAAATTGTATATTCTTTTAATATGTTATAATATGAAAAAAAAGTTTAGGAGTTTATAGTGATTAAAAAAAAAATTCAAGAAGTTGAATATGTAATATTTGATATTGAAACAACTGGATTTAATCCAATTAATGATCAAATTATCGAAATTGGAGCAGTTAAAATAAACGGAGAAGGTAAAGTTATAGCGGAATTTCAAAAGTTTATTTCATTATATAAAGTAAATAAATTACCTAAAAAAATTATTGAACTAACACATATCGATGATAAAATGTTGCAACAGCAAGGAATTGATATTGACATAGTTATGGAACAATTTTATAAATTTTTTAAAGGAACAGTTTTAGTAGCGCAAAATACTAAATTTGATATGTCCTTTATTGATACTTATTATTTAAAAGATAAAGCTATCTTTTTAGAAAATTTAACACTTGATACAATTGATTTAGCCAAAAAAATTTATCCTAATAAAAAAACTTATAAATTAGCAAAACTAATTGAGTATTTTAATGTCGATTATGATGCTGATGCTCACCATCGTGCTGATTATGATGCTTTAATAACTTCACAAATTTTTATTAAAGGAATGACCGAGATAATTCAAAAAGAAAATAAACAAGATATCAAAGAATTAGTAGAAATTTTTAATATTGAAGAAGCAACCCAAAACCAAAAACGCTATTTATATACATTATTAAAAAGTAATGAAATAACTTTAGAGCAAAAAGTCTATTTATCTAAATTTAATGCTGCTCGACAAATATCAATTTTAGCATCAGATGAATAGCAAAAATCTGTTAAATTTGTTAAAATATTAGATAAATTACTTAGGAGATAAATATGCTTTTACCCGCTAAAGAAATACGAGAAAAAAAAAAACAAATAATAAAAAAACAATTAGAAGATTTAAATATAACATTAAAATTTGCCATAATTCAAGTAGGGGATAATCCAGCTTCTAACAAATATATTAATAATAAAATTAAATATGCTAAGGAGTTAGGTATTGAAGTAGTTTTAAAACAATATTCAATAGATGTTGAACAATTAGAACTTATTAAGCAAATAAAAGAATATAACGTCGATTGCAATATAGCAGGAATTATTGTGCAATTGCCTTTACCTGAGCATTTAAATGAACAAGCAATAGTACAAAAAATTAAATTTACTAAAGATATTGATGGTTTTAGTGTGCAAAATATAGGAAATACTTATTTAGGAAATGAAGCTTTAACATCTTGTACAGCTCAAGGAGTTATTACTTTATTAAATCATTATCAGATTCCAATAGCTGGAAAAAATATTACAATTGCTGGGAGAAGTAATTTAGTTGGGAAAATATTAGCACTTTTATTAATAAATAAAGGAGCAACGGTAACAGTTTGTAATTCTCAAACTAAAAATATTAAAGAATATATTAAACATAGTGATATTTTTATTTCAGCGATAGGAAAACCGCAATATTTTACAGCTGATTATTTTAATAATAAAAATTTAACTGTAATTGATATTGGAATTAACTTTTTAGACGGGAAATTAGTCGGAGATATAGATACAAAAAATGTTGAACCAAAAGTAAAAAATATAACACCTGTTCCTGGTGGAATTGGCGTTTTAACAGTTACTGAACTTATTGGTAATGTTGTAAAAGCTTATAAAATAAGCCAAAAGGAGAAAAATGGAAATAACAATGGATAAAATAATTGCTTATGCTAAAAATTATGGTTTTGTTTATCAAGGTAGTGAAATATATGGAGGTTTAGCTAATAGCTGGGATTATGGGCCCTTAGGTGTCGAATTAAAAAATAATTTAAAACGCTTATGGTATCAAGAATTTATTACAAAAAATAAAAATATGGTCGGTTTAGATTCAGCAATAATAATGAATCCTAAAGTTTGGGAAGCTAGTGGACATATTGGAGGATTTTCTGATCCTTTAATTGATTGCAAAGATTGTAAATCTCGTTTTCGTGCTGATAAACTTATTGAAGATTTTTCAAATGGAGAAGTAATTGGAGATTCTTTAACAAATGAAGAAATGGTACAATATATTAATGATAATAATATAAGTTGTCCTAATTGTAATAAATGTAATTTTACAGAAATTCGTTCATTTAATTTAATGTTAAAAACACATTTAGGTGTTTTAGAAGATAGTTCAAATGCTACATATTTACGTCCAGAAACCGCTCAAGGAATTTTTATTAATTTTAAAAATATCCAAAGAACTTCAAGACAAAAATTACCTTTTGGAGTTGGACAAATTGGGAAAAGTTTTCGTAATGAAATAACACCAGGAAACTTTATTTTTCGTACTCGAGAATTTGAACAAATGGAAATTGAATATTTTGTTAAACCAGGAGAAGAATTAAGCCAATTTGATAATTTAAAAGAGCAAATTAATAGTTTTTTAAAAAAAATAAATTTAAAAGCAAAAAATTATCGTTTTCGAGAACATGAAACAGAAGAATTAGCCCATTATTCTAATAAAACATTAGATGTGGAATATAAGTTTCCTTTTGGTTTTGGTGAGTTGTGGGGTTTATCTTCAAGAACAGATTTTGATTTAAAAGCTCATCAAGCAATGTCAGGTCAAGATTTAACTTATTTAGATCCGCAAAGTAATGAACGTTATTTACCATATGTTTTAGAACCTTCAGTGGGAGTGGATCGTTTATTTTTAAGTGTATTATTAGATGCTTACGAAGAGGAAGAAATAGGTAATAATGATACTCGAGAAGTTTTAAAAATATCTCATTATTTAGCACCATATCAAATAGCAGTTTTACCACTTGTCAAAAAATTAAGTCCTAAAGCAGATGAAGTTTATCAAATTTTAAATGAAAACTTCAGAGTTGATACTGACTTGAGTGGAAAAATAGGAAAACGTTATCGTCGTCAAGATGTTATTGGAACCCCCTATTGTGTAACTATTGATTATGATAGTTTAGAAGCTGATACGGTAACTGTTAGAGACCGTGATTCAATGGAACAAGAAGTTATTAAAATAGCAGAATTAAATAATTATTTTATTAATAAACTAAAATAAGGATATTATGCAAAGATTAACAACTAAAAAAAATATAAATCAAGAAAAACAAGAACAAATTTTTAAAAAATATATTAAAAATGAAGAAATTTATAAATTTTTATTAGAAAATAAATTAACATATACGGAAGCAATAAATTATTTTTCAGATTTTAAATTATATGAAAAAGAACCACAAAAATATTTTTTGAAATATGAATATGATAATGTAATTTTACAAGTTCAAACCGCGAAGTTAAATGAAGGATTAAGTTATTTAGATGAACCATATTTTATAGAAGATAAAAATTTAGAAATGATAGATTATCAGCAAAATGCCACTAAAACAGAAATTGTTCATCAATTTTTAAAAGAAAATAATCAAGGATTATACTTATATTCTGATAATGGTCGTGGTAAAACAACTTTAATAGTTGCTTTAGCTAATTATAAATATCAATTAGATGGTAAAAAGACATTATTTGTGTTTTGGCCTGATTTTATTGAAAAAACAAAAAGGTTTGACAAAGATAATGTATATTTTATTAATAAAGTAAAATATGCTTCACGGTTAATTATTGATGATTTAGGACAAGAATCAATAACCCAATGGGCAAGAGATGATATTTTAAATCCCATAATTAATTATCGCTTAGAAAAAAAATTACCAACATTTATAACAAGTAATTATACACCTAAAGAATTAGAAAAAATTTACACTTTTAGAACAGTAGAATCTAAAAAAACAAAAAGTATTGTCCAAAAAATAATGGCCTTAACAACGGAATTTTTAATTATAGGTAATGATTTACGAAAGGATATAAAATGAGTGAATTAAGTGAAAATAAAGTACCTCACAAAAAAAGTAGGATACAAAATATAAAAAATAAGAAGAAACAAAAGCGAAAAAAAGCTTTTTTCTTTTCAATTCCTGGAATAATTATTTTATTAATTATCGTTGTGATTAGTTTTTTAGGAGTAGATCAAGTTTTAACACCGGTTATTAAAGGGAGCCAACCGCTATCTATTTTATTAGTAGGTAGTGATATGAATGCTTATCGTGAAGAAACGAAAGAAGGAACTAAACCAGAAAAGACTGATTCATTAATGGTTATTACTTTTAATCCTGATATATTTCGATTTGTAGTAACTTCAATTCCTCGAGATACCGCTATTGATTATGCTTGTATGGATATGCGAGGAAAAGTAAATGAAATTTATCCAGCTAGTGGAAATGATATTGATTGTTTAGAAGAAAGTGTAGAAGATTTCTTAAATGTACCAATTGATTATTATGTAAAAGTTAATATGGATCAAATTGAAGAAATTATTGATTCAGTTGGTGGAATTTCAATTAAAGCATATGCGGCTGATGGTTATTTATCACAAATAAATGTTGAAAGCACACAAACTTATAATTGGGTTAATGGGGAAACTTATGAAATGGATGCTGATGAGGCTTTAACTTATGCTCGTGCCAGACATGATAGTGAAAGAGATTATGGACGTGGTAAAAGACAGCAACAAGTTATTATGCAAGTAGCTAGAAAATTACTAGAACAAGGTTTAAATATTTCTACAATTAAAGATCTTTTAAGTATGGTAGATACCAATATGCAACCATTATTATTAAAAAAATATTATGATTATGCCAAAGATTATCAAAAAATTTTACAAGCTATTGAAGATAAAAAAGATTTAACAGAAAATGCTTTAGAAGCCTCTGTTTGGACAAATATGTATGATTATTTTGAATACAGTGGTGAAAAAGAAGTGACTAAGTTTCAAGATTACTTATTAGAAAATTTTTCAATTAAGGAAATAAAAGCATACTTTTTTGAATCACATCAGTTTTATAATGATACATATAATGGATATTATGTAACACCTGATGATCAAAGAGCAGAAATTTCTAATAAATTACGAACTAATTTAGGTTTAAAAGAAGAAACTCCTCCTGAACAGACAAAAGATTTTGGAGTTAATAATTTTGGTTGTGAAGTATCTTCAACAAATAGTTGTGATGGTTCAACATCACCTGGTGGTACAACTTATACAACTAGTGATTATTACGATGATAGTTATGATGATGATTATGATGCTAGTTATGATGAAACAGCTTCAACAACTGATAATACAAATGATACTGTTGATTCAAATATAACAAACCCTGATACAGGTAGTGATACGACAGATCCTGATACAGGCGATAAAACAGATCCGGATACTGGTGGCGATACGACAGATCCGGATACTGGTGGCGATACGACAGATCCTGATACCGGTGGCGATACAACTGATCCTGATACAGGTGGCGATACAACGGATCCTGATACCGGTGGCGATACAACGGATCCTGATACCGGTGGCGATACAACAAATCCGGATACTGGTGATGGTATAACAGACCCTGATACAGTATAGTTTTAAATAATATTAAAATTTTATAGAGGAAAAGAATGGAAAGTAAATATAATCATAAAGAAGTCGAAGATAATAAAAATAAAATTTGGATAGAACAAAAAGTCTTTTATAACAATCCAAGTAGTTTAAAAACTGGTAAAAATTTTTCAATTATTTTGCCACCACCTAATGTTACTGGAAAATTACATTTAGGTCATGCTTGGGATGGAACTTTACAAGATATTTTAATAAGATATAAAAAAATGCAAGGTTATAACAGTGTTTGGTTTCCGGGAATGGATCATGCCGGAATTGCTACGCAAGCTAAGGTAGAAAATTTATTATATGAACAAGGAATATCTAAGCATGAATTAGGAAGAGAAAAATTTTTAACTAAAACTTGGGAGTGGAAAACTGAATATGCTCAACATATTCGAGATCAATGGGGTAAATTAGGCTTAGCTTTAGATTATGATAAGGAAAAGTTTACCTTAGATGAAGATTGCCATGAATTTGTTAACAAAGTCTTTGTTAAATTATATGAAAAAGATTTAATCTATCAAGGATATCGTATAACTAACTGGGATCCTAAGGCTATGACAGCTTTAAGTGATATTGAAGTAATTCATAAAGAAGTTGAAGGGGCAGAACATTACTTTAAGTATATAAATGCTCATGATCAAGATGATTATTTACAAATTATGACTACAAGACCAGAAACAATGTTTGGAGATGGAGCTTTAGCAGTTCATCCTGATGATAAACGTTACAATCACTTAGTAGGACAAGAATATATTGTTCCTAATACTAATATTAAAATTCCTGTAATTTTAGATGAATATGTTGCGATGGATAAAGGGAGTGGAGTTGTAAAAATAACAATGGCTCATGATCCTAATGATTTTGAAGTAGCTAAAAGACATAATTTAAAGCCACGTATTATTATGAATGAAGATGGAACTATGGCGAACAATGAATATGTTCCAGAAGCATTTCAAGGATTAGATCGTTTTGAAGCACGTAAAAAACAAATTAGTTTAGCTAAAGAACATGGTTTATTATTAAAAGTTGAAAAAATAACGCATGCAGTTGGACATTCTGAGCGTAGTGGAGCAGTTATTGAGCCTTTACTATCTAAGCAATGGTATATTAAAATGGATAAATTAGCTCAAGATGCTTTAAATAATCAACAAACAACTAAAAAAGTAGAATTTTTCCCAGAGCGTTTTGAAAATACTTTTAATACGTGGATGGAAAATATTCATGATTGGTGTATTTCTCGTCAATTATGGTGGGGTCATCAAATTCCAGCGTGGTATAAAGATGGTGAAGTTTATGTAGGTGAAAAAGCACCTACCGAAGCTGGTTGGGTTCAAGATGATGATGTCTTAGATACTTGGTTTTCTTCAGGACTATGGCCAATGATTGTTAACAATGTTTTAGCTAAAGATAATAATTATATGCAAGAATTATTTCCTCATTCAGTTTTAGTAACTGGATATGATATAATTTTCTTTTGGGTAAGTCGAATGATTTTTCAAGCATTAGATTATACAGGCCAAAGACCATTTGACAAGGTATTAATTCATGGATTGGTTCGAGATGAACAAGGTAAGAAGATGTCTAAATCTTTAGGTAATGGAATTGATCCGATGGAAGTTATTGAACAATATGGTGCTGATTCTTTACGATATTTTTTAACAACTAATTCTACACCAGGTCAAGATTTACGTTATTCTACTGATAAAATTGAATCATCATGGAATTTTTTAAATAAATTATGGAATATTTCACGTTATGTACTAAGTAATAGTGAAGATATTTTAACTGAATTTAAAGCAGGAATAGATTATAATCAAAAAATTAAAACCTTTAATAATTTAACAACAGCTGATAAGTATATTTTAGATAAATTAAACATAACAATTACTTACATCAAAACAATGATGGAAAAATTTGAATTTACAGAAGTAGGAGCAAAATTATCTAATTTTATTTGGGAAGATTTTGCTTCATGGTATTTAGAAGTTTCTAAGACTATTATTCAAACGGGAACTAAAGAACAACAATATCAAACACGATATATTTTAATGAAAGTCTTAATAGATACCTTAAAATTATTACATCCTTTCACACCTTTTATAACAGAGGAAATTTATACATTTATTGATAGTAATTCATTTATTGTACAAGAAAAATATCCTGAAGTAATAACTAATTTAAATTTAGCTAATAAATTTACTGATTTACAAGAAATCATTACAACTTTAAGAAATTTTAAAGCAGAAAATGATATAAAGCCTTCAGCACCAGCTGAGATTATTTTACAAAAAATAGAAGAAGATTATTTTGAAGTAATAGATATTGAAATTTTAAAAAATTTTGGAAAAGTTCAAAAAATTACGTACCAAAAGATAACTACTGAAGAAGTTTACACAAGTGTATTATCAAATCTAGTATTAAATATTTCTTTAAATAACTTAATTGATAAAGCGGCCAAAAAGGAAAAAATTAGTCAACAAGAAATTAAATTATATCAAGAAATAGAACGTAGTCAAAAAATGTTAACTAACGAAAAATTTGTTGCAAATGCTAAAAAAGAAAAATTAGATCAAGAAGTAAATAAGGCTAAAAAGTATTTAGAACAATACCAAGAGATTATCGAAGTTTGTGAAAAAGAAGGAATAATTGTTAGTTTAAATAATTTAAAAATAATTGAAAAATTTCAATTGGTTTTAAAAAAATTTAATGCTTAAAGTAAGTAAGATTGTTCTAAGTTTAGCGATAATAATAGTAGTTTTTTTAATTATCTTCTTTAGATATAATGCTTATCAATATGCCAAAATTGTTCGACAAATAATTAGCTATCAATCAGATTTTGCATATCAAACAGATAAATTAAAAAAAACAAATTTAATTTTTCCACAAGATATAAAAGATTTAGAGATAAATTATAAAACTATTAAATTGAAATATGAAGTTTTAAAAAAGATAAGTTACATATTAAATTTGATAGTTAATGTTGCAGTTGATGAAAAACAATATCAAGCAAACAATTATGAATATATCTTAAAAATTATGGAAGAAAATATAACCAAAATTCAAGAAACCTTAAATGTTTTACCAGAAATTTTACAAGATGAAACTTTAACACAAGAATTTCAAAAACTTAATGACATAGCACTAAATAAAGTTGATTATACTGCTTATAGTAATGAAATTTTAAAAATATATACTTATATAAAATTAAAATATTCTTTAGCTGATATTATTAACATTATTGCAAAAGATGTTCATTTAGGTTATGTTTATTGGAATCCAAATACCGATGAAATTGTTGCTGAAAATGAAAATGAAATTTTTTTGGCAGCTTCTACTTATAAATTAGGAGTAGCATTACAAATAGTTGATGGCGTTAATGAAGGAAAATATAATTTAACAGATAAAGTTAGTTATAAAAAAGAAGATTATGGAAGTGGAGCAGGGATAATTCAATATCAAGCTTACGGAACTACTTACACAATTGATGAATTGTTACAAATTATGATTCATTATTCAGATAATGTGGCCGCCCATATGTTAATAAGATATATTGGAAAAGCTAATTATCAAAAATTTATGGATGAAGTAACTGATAACAATTATACATTTGAAGGTAATGAAATAACCCCACAAGCCGGATTTTTATTAGTTCAAAAGCTATATCTGAATGAAAATCAAAATCCACTTTATAACGATTTAATAAGTTATTTAGAAAATACTGTTTATGAAGACCGAATATCTTTATATATGGATAACGATATTGTAGCTCACAAAATAGGAGATTATAGTGTTTATACTAATGATATCGGAATAGTTTATAATATTAAGCCATTTGTTATGTCTTATTATTGTGAAGGAAATAGTTTAGAGTGTAAACAAGTAATTGGTGAAATGACTTATATTTTTAATCTTCATACAGCATTAAGTAATAAAAAATAAACGTTAATATATCTTAAACTAATAAAACCTGTTATAATAGATATATAATTAGGAGGAAATATGAATAGAATAGTAATAGCAGGAAACTGGAAAATGAATAAAACTTTCCAAGAAGCAGAAGAATTTGTTAAAGGTTTAATTAAAGAAGATTTAGCTAAAATAGATGCTGAAATTCAATTATTTGTTCCAGCATTATATTTAAAAAGTTTAACAGAATTAACAAAAGGAAGTAAAGTAGTTATTGGAGCACAAAATATTCATCAAGAAGTTGCAGGAGCATATACTGGAGAAATATCAGTAGATATGTTAAATTCAATTAAAATTTCTGATACATTAATTGGCCACTCAGAAAGAAGACAATATTTTAATGAAACAAATGACATAGTTAATAAAAAAACATTGTTAGCTTTAAAAAATGGTATAAAACCAGTAGTTTGTATTGGAGAAACTTTAGAAGAAAGAGAAGCTAATATTACCAATCAGGTATTAAAAACACAAACAGTTGAAGCTTTAAAAGATGTAGTACAAGCAGATATGGAAAAAATTATTGTTGCCTATGAACCAGTTTGGGCTATTGGAACTGGTAAAACAGCAACAGCTAATGATGCTAATGAAGCATGTAAATATGTTAGAAGTGTTGTTGAGGAATTATATGGAACAGAAATAGCTCAAAACTTAGTTATTCAATATGGAGGAAGTGTTAAACCTGATAATGTTCAAGAAATTTTAGCACAATCAGATATTAATGGAGCATTAGTTGGAGGAGCATCTTTAGAATTAGCTTCATATTTAAAATTAATTAAATAATATTAAAATCTAAGAAAGGAAGTAAGAAATTATGAAAGATACATTAGTATTAACAATTTTAGATGGTTTAGCTTTTGATAAACCATCTAAAGGAAATGCTGTAACCCAAGCAAACAAACCAACAATGGATAAATTATGGAAAACTTATTCTCATACAACTTTAAGAGCAGATGGATTAGAAGTTGGATTACCTGAAGGACAAATGGGAAATAGTGAAGTAGGACATTTAAATATTGGTGCTGGTAGAAAAATTTTTCAATCATTAGTATTAATAAATAATGCAATTGAAGATGGTTCATTTAATGAAATAGAAGAATATGTAAAAGTAATGGAGCATGTAAAAGAAAATAATTCTAAATTACATATTATGGGATTATTATCTGATGGCGGAGTTCATTCACATATTAACCATATTATAGCTATGATTAAAATGGCCAAATTAAAAGATGTTAAAGAAGTTGTTGTGCATGCCTTTTTAGATGGAAGAGATGTAGATCCTAAAAGTGCCAAAGGTTATATTAAGCAAGTTCAAGAAGTAATTGAAGAAGTAGGAAACGCTTCATTAGCTACGGTAAGTGGAAGATATTATGCAATGGACCGTGATAAAAGATGGGATCGTGTTGAATTAGCATATAATACTATCATTAAAGGAGAATCAGCAAATAAAGTAGAAAACTTTATTGATTATATTGATACTTCATATAGTGAAGGAACATTTGACGAATTTATGGTACCATCACAAAGTTTAACTTATGAGGGAGCTAAAGATAATGATGGATTTATTTTCATGAACTTCAGACCAGATCGTGCTATTCAATTATCAGGAGTTATTACTAATGAAGCCTATAATCCTAAACCTGAAAGTCCAATTTTCAAACCAGATTTTAGACCAAGTAATATTTATTTCGTACAAACTATGAAATATTCAGATGATGTGCAAGGGACAATAGCCTTTAAACCTCGTAAAATAGTTAATACTTTTGGAGAAGTTGTTTCTAATGCTGGTAAACAACAATTAAGAATTGCGGAAACTGAAAAATATCCCCATGTTACATTTTTCTTTGATGGAGGAATAACTAAAGATTGGCCGGGAGCAAAACAAATTTTAATTAATTCACCAAAAGTAGCAACTTACGATTTACAACCAGAAATGTCAGCTTATGAAGTTACAGATGCTTTAGTAGCTGAATTAGATAAAGAGTATTTAGATGTTGTTATTTTAAATTTTGCTAACCCTGATATGGTAGGACATAGTGGAATGGTAGAACCAACTGTAAAAGCAATTGAGGCAGTTGATGAATGCTTAGGTAAGCTATATGATAAAGTAAGAGAAATTGGTGGAACAATGCTAGTAACAGCTGATCATGGAAATAGTGAAAGAGTATTAAATGAAGATGGATCACCAAATACAGCTCATACAATTAATCCAGTTCCTTTTGTTTTAGTAAGTGATGATTTAAAATTACAAGATAAAGTAGGAAGATTAGCTGATATTGCTCCAACAATGTTAGAAATATTAAAAGTACAACAGCCAGAAGAAATGACGGGAGAATCATTAATAGATGGATAAAGTAAGTATGATTTTACCGGCTGATAGTTATTTAATATTAAATGATAAACGTATCCAAGTAGATATTTTTAGAATGAAAAAAAATCATATGCAAAAAAATTTTCAAGTTCAATTATTCCAAAACAATCAAGTTATTCAAGAATATAAATTTCAAAAAATGACAATTAAAATTAAAGAAATTAATGAACAAATTATTTTTAATATAACAGATGGACGTAAAGCTGTAATTATTGAGGCTAGAAAAATTTTAGAAACAAAAGATTTAAAAAGATATATAAAAACAATGATAATATAAAAATTTTAAAGAGAAACTTAGTTTCTCTTTTTTATATAATATTTAATTATAGAATTTTAGGAGTAAAATGAAAATATGTGATTGGGCAAAAGAAGAACCAAATAAAACATATCATAATACAATTTGGGGAAAACCTGAACATGATGATCAAAAACTTTTTGAATTTTTAATATTAGAAGGAGCTCAAGCCGGTTTATCATGGACTACTATTTTAAAGAGAAAAAATAATTATCAAAAAGTATTTTTGAACTATGATTTAGAGAAATTAGCTAATTTAACTGATGAACAATTAAATGAAATACTTTTAGATGAAAGAATTATTAGAAATAGATTAAAAGTCTATTCTGTTCGTAAAAATGCGATAGGTTTTTTAAAAATTCAAGCAGAGTATGGCACATTTGCAAAATATATTTGGGGTTATGTAGATAATAAACAAATTATAAATTTTCCAAAAGAAATGGCAGATATTCCAGCATCTGACGAACTTAGTTTAAAAATATCTAAAGATTTAAAAAAATGGGGATTTAACTTTGTTGGTCCAACAATAATTTATAGTTATTTACAAGCAATAGGAATTATTGATGATCATTTAGTTGATTGTATTTGTAAAAAAGGACTTTCATAAAAAGTATAATTTAAAAATTAGTAATGTAATTAATTTGAAGGTAAATAAAAAAGATGAAGAATAATTTCTTCATCTTTTCATAGTTTATTAGATATAAAACAAATTTAGTAATCATAAATTATGCTATAATGAACGGTTATGAATTTATTGTTTTTAAATGAAAAGCAAAAACAATAAATTCATATGAAAAGCGTTCAGCATGATTTTGATTAAAGGTAATAAAATTTTAATTTTATTTCCTAACATAATTCATAATGTTACCTCAGATACACTCAATAAGGATTTACTAATATATCTACAAATACATTATAACATATTTATAATTTGATTATAAGTAATATAGTTATTCATTCCTTTTTTAACATTAGTTTTTCTTTCTTGTTTGAATTTCTTTTTATATTTTCGAGAAACACTAACATGATTAGAAAATTCCCCTTTAACAATATTTAAGCCTAATATTTTAAGATGATCACCTTTTGTTTTAAATTCTTTGTAACGAGTTTTGTCCGAATGAATTACTAATCCAAGTTCAGCTAATAGTTTGATTACTTCTTTTTTAATTACTAAATCATCAAATGAAGTATTTAAAGAAATAAAAAGATCATCACTATAGCGAGTATAAACAAAATTAGTATTGATTTTAAGTAAAAAATTATTAAGTTGTTTATCAAAGTCTTGTAAATAAATATTAGAAAATAAAGCCGAAGGTATAAGACCAATTGCTAAACCATTATCTTTTTTAGGAACTTGACAACTCTCAATTAAATTATCAAGTTTAGCTTGAGGGAAATTTTTAGTAACTAAAAAATTAGCCTTTTGTTTTAAAATGTTTAAATCAATACTTTCAAAAAAACTTTTAATATCTAAACATAAAAAATAATTATGTTGTAGATGTTTTTCAACTAATTTTTTAGGAGACTTTTCTTTTAAATAAGCATAAGCAAAATCAGAATTAAATTTATCAAAACTAGTTTCAGTTAAATAATTAACAAAGTATTTATGTTGTATACGTAATTCATGTCCTTGATTATTATTTTTGTAAGTTGTTATATAACGTTTTTTATTATTAGTAACTGTTAAATATCTAACAGTAGCATCTAAGTTCATTACCCCTCCAAAATCCTCTTTTTTAATATTATAACATTTTAAAAGTGATTAAATGAAGAAACTATACTTATTATTTTCATTATATGTTTAAAATATGGTAAAATATACGGGTGTGAAAAAATTTAAAGGAAGTAAACATGAAAATAAAAAATATAGCAATTATAGCTCACGTTGATCATGGTAAAACAACACTAGTTGATCAACTATTAAAAAATTCAGGATTATTTAGAGATAATGAAGAAATAACAGAAAGAATGATGGATTCAAATGATTTAGAAAAAGAACGTGGAATTACAATTTTAGCGAAAACAACAGCAGTAAATTATAATGATTACAAAATTAATATTTTAGATACACCAGGACATGCTGATTTTTCTGGAGAAGTAGAACGTATTTTATCAATGGTTGATGGAGTATTATTAGTCGTAGATGCTTACGAAGGATGTATGCCACAAACAAAATTTGTACTAAAAAAAGCTTTAGAACAAAATTTAAAACCAATAGTAGTAGTAAATAAAGTTGATAAACCAGAAAGTAGAGTAGAAGAAGTATTAGATGAAGTATTAGAATTATTAATTGAATTAGGAGCAGATGATTCTTTAATTGAATTCCCAACTGTATATGCTTCAGCAATTAATGGACAAAGTGGAGTTGAACCTGATAAGTTACAAGAAAATATGGATGCTATTTTTGAATCAATTTTAGCAAATGTTCCCGATCCACAAAAAAGAGAAGATGATAATTTAGCTGTTCAAATTTCAATGTTAGATTACAATGATTACTTAGGAAGAATTGGAATTGGAAGAGTTTATAGTGGAGAAATTAAATTAGGACAAAATTTATGTGCTAAAGATGTAGATGGTAAAATTATTAAATTTAAAGTATCAAAATTATTTGGATTTGAAGGTTTAAATAGAATTGAAATAGAAAAAGCCGAAGAAGGACAAATTATTGCGGTAGCTGGAAACACTAATATTAATGTTTCTGATACAATTTATGAAGAAGGAAAAGAAGTTGAATTAACACCGCTACGTGTTGATGAACCAACTTTAAATATGGAATTTGTTGTTAATGATTCACCTTTTGTTGGAAAAGAAGGAAAACATGTTACATCTTCTAAATTAGAAGAAAGATTATTTTTAGAAACAGAAACTGATGTATCTTTAAAGGTAAATAAAACAGATTCTCCTAATATTTTCAATGTTTCAGGACGTGGAGAATTACACTTATCTATTTTAGTAGAAAATTTACGTCGTGAAGATTTTGAATTACAAGTAGGTAAACCTCACGTTATTATTAAAGAAATTGATGGTGTTAAATGTGAGCCAGTTGAAGAAGTAACAATTGATACTCCCGATGAATATGTCGGAGCAATTATGGAAAGTTTAGGAAATAGAAAAGCTGAGCTTAAAGATATGAAAAATATGAATAATGGTTCAACGAGATTAAAATTTGAAAGTTTTTCAAGAACTTTAATTGGATATAATAATGAATTTATGACTATTACTAAAGGATATGGAATTTACAATCATACCTTTTTAGAGTATCGTCCAAGTGAAATTGATGATTTTAGAGGACGTCAAAATGGAGTTTTAGTATCTATGGAAAATGGTAAAGCTTCAGCTTATGGATTAATGCAATTAGAAGATCGTGGAATAATGTTAATTGAACCAGGAGAAGAAGTATACGAAGGAATGATTGTTGGAATTAATAATAAAAGTGGTGATTTAGCGGTTAATGTAACCAAAACAAAACAAAAAACTAATGTTCGTTCAGCTAATAAAGATAATACTGTAGTTTTAAAACGCCCAAGATTATTGACATTAGAAGAAAGTATTCAAATGATTGAAGATGATGAATTTTGTGAAGTAACACCAGAAAAAGTAAGATTAAGAAAAAGACTTTTAAATAAAAATGAACGTGCAAAATTTGATCGTGAAAGAAAAAATCGTTAAAAATAGTTAAATAAAGATGATATTACTTGGTAATATCATTTTTTTAATAACTTTTTTTGAATAAACTATATTATTAATCAAAAGAATTAAATTTAGTAACCATTTTTTTAGGAACCTTTTACAAAATAAATTAAATATGCTAAAATGAGTATATATTAAACAATTGGAAGTTATAAAAATAAGGAGAATAAAAAATGAACAAAAAATCAAAAATAATCATTGCTTTAATTGTTACTACAGTGTTATCTGCTGGATTAGGTTTTAAAGTTAGTAGTGCGTATGAATTTGGATTTTTTGGAGGGAAAAATGAAATAACTTTTACGACGTTTGAGCAGTTTGAAGAATTTTACACATTAACAGCCGAAGATCAATTAGATTATTTAGGGACAGAAATTCATGGATTAAATAATATATTTTATTCAGATTTTAGTGATTATATGCGCTTATTTAAAAATGCTAAGGACAATAAAATAACTGAAGGTACAGCTATTTTACCATATGTAGGATATGATGTAAATAAAGTAGAGTATACTAAAGATGTTATTATTAATTATCAAGTTGAAGGAACTTCGATAATCGAAGAAAAACCTGGATTTTTTGGTGGAGAAGATGAAATAACTTTTACAAATATTTCAGATTTCCAAGATTTTTATAAACTAACAGCTAAAGGCCAATTAGAAGCTTTAGGAGTAGAAATTGTAGATTTAAATAATATATTTTATGATGATTTTAGTGATTATATGACTTTATATGCAAATGCCAAAAATGGCGAAATTACAACTGGAAATGCTAATTTAACCTATGTTGGTTATGATAAAGATAATAATGAATATACTAAAGATTTAACTATTTATTATGATAATGAAACTGAAGTAGTAATTCCTGATGGAGATGTTGGATTTTTTGGAGGAGTAAATGAATATGAGTTTAACTCAGCTCAAGAATTAAAAGATTTTGATATTTCGATGACTGTGGAAGAACAACTAGATCTTTTAGGAATTAAAGCTCAAGGAATGACTTCTGTTAAAGAAGATAAGACCCAAACTCACGAATTTTCTAATCAAGCAGCAGATGTTATGATGGGTAATAGCAATTATGTCAATGCCAGTTTTACTTTTTGTGGTTCATTAAATAATGGAGAACATATTTATCGAACAGTAAGATTAATCTACAATGGAAATTAAATATTAGAGTTTAAAATAAATTGTTTTTAAAAAGTCTTTTTATTAATTTAAAAAGACTTTTCTTATTAACTTAATAATATTGTATAATAAGAAGTAGTAGAAAATAATTTAAAAATATAAAATATAAGGAGCAAAATATGAATGCGACAATAACTTATCAACGTAAAGAAAAAAAGGGTAAAGTTCGAACAATAACCACTTATAATGATAATTTAGCAGGACAAGAATTAAAACAAAAACATTTGCAGTACAAAGATGAATTATATGCTATTTTTGAACAAAATAAAACAGATTATACTTATGCTTATCAAAAAGATTTTAATGTAAAAAAAATGGTAGAACAACATCTTAATTCTAATTATTTTTTAAAAGTAGATATTCACTCATTTTTTGATAATATTTATTGTGAGCGTTTAATTAATAAAATACCTCAAGATAAAGTTAATGATAATCTTATTTCTATAATTTTAGAATGTTCGGGAGGAAAAGACAAGGGAATAGCGATTGGTTTTATTCCATCACCAATTCTAGCTAATATCTATTTAGCAGAATTTGATAAAATATTGGGAAGTTATTTAGCAGAATTAGGAAATATTGTTTATACAAGGTATGCTGATGATCTTATTATTTCCTCACAAGCAGAATTTAATCTTGATGATGTATTAAACTTTATTCAAAAATTATTAGCACAAGATAAATTATTTTTAAATAAGTCAAAAATTCAAAAAGTAACATTAGATAAAGTTGGGAGTCATATTAAAATAACTGGACTAAATATTATTAAGGGACGTTATTCTAATTATATTAGTGTTTCTCGAAAATTTAAAAAAAAAGCTAATTTAGAAACTAATAAAAAGCGTAAACGAATTAGAAAAGGATATATAAAATATAATGAACATCGTGATGATAAGGGACAGCACAAAGTTTAATTAGACTAGTATAATATTTGGTGCTATAATATTTAAGTAGGAAAATAAAGAAATAAAAAAGGGATAGTAGGAAAATATTATAATTTTGAAGCTTAAAAACCTTTCAAATATGCTCTATTTAATCATTATTATAACTATAAATATTTAAATTTTATATTTTTTTGATAGGTATTTATTTAAAATATTAAGTATTTATTAAAAATTCTTTGAAAATTAAAATATTTATGTTATGATTTAAGTAGTCTGTAGTTATAAAAATCTTGGCTGAGTGAGAGTTATTAAAGATACCATAATTATGGACTTTTATAATTAGTGAAAAAATTTAAAATTAAAGTGAGTGTTTAAATAGAAAATATTAATAGATAAAAAGGAGAAAAATGCCTAAAAAATTAATAATGATGTTAGTTTTAGTATTTTCAGTAGTAGTAATAGCAGGATTAAATTTAACTCATGCTAATGCTCAAGAAGTAAAGCTTGATAAAGTAATAAATAGTGAAGAAATGGATTTACAATACACATCTGTTGTATCAGGAGTAACATCAATTGAAGACTTAGCAAATCAAGGATATATAAAAATGAATTATCCCAATGGAAAAGAAGTACCATTAGATTTTTCAGGAGATAGATATACATTTTTATCATACTTTAATAATGTTAAAGTTCAGGAATTTGCTACATCATATCGAATAGGATTTGGCTTTTCAACAGCAATAAGTGGAGCCACATCAGCAAATGAATATGGTTCATTTATTATTAATAAAGAAGATGAAACAACAGATTTAAATAAAGATTGGCAAACTTTAACACCAGAAGTTGATGTTCAAACTGATAAGCCAACTGATGAAGTAGAAAAATTAGATACTCATATAGCTGGTAAAGAAATGCAGTTATATTATACATCAACTGTAACAGATATAACATCTGTCCAAGAATTATTTGCAAATGGATACGTTAAAATGTATTATCCCAATGGAAAAGAAGTACCATTAGATTATAGTGGAGTAAGTTATACACTATTATCATATTTTAATGATGTAAATATTCAAGAATTTAATTCATCATATCGAGTATCATTTGCTTTTTCAACTTCAATGAGTGGAGCCACATCAGCAAATGAATATGGTTCATTTATTGTTTTAAAGTAGTAAATTTTAACGAAAATTAATAGATAAAAAAAGGACTTTTAAATTTTTAAAAGTTCTTTTTTTATAAGCTTAAAAATTATTTATAGCTGAAGTAAATAAAATTAATATACTTTTGTTTTAATAATTGTTATAATATTATAGAAAATAAATTTTTGGGAGATATAATGTCAGTAAATAAAAAAACTTTAAAAGATATTGATGTAAAAGGAAAAAATGTATTAGTAAGAGTAGACTTTAATGTGCCATTAAAAGATGGAGTAATAACAGATGATAATAGAATTGTTCAAGCTTTACCTACAATTAAGTATTTAGTAGAAAATGAAGCTAAAGTAATCTTATTTTCTCATTTAGGAAAAGTAAAAGAAGAAGCTGATAAAACTAGCTTAACTTTAAAACCAGTAGCACAAGATTTAGAAACAAAATTAGGACAAACTGTTAAATTTGTAGCACAAACAAGAGGAGAAGAATTGGAAAAATCTATTTCTACATTAAATACTGGAGAAATATTAATGTTTGAAAACACAAGATTTGAAGATGTAGATGGGAAAAAAGAATCTAAAAATGATACTGAATTAGGTAAATATTGGGCTTCTTTAGGGGAAGGTATTTTTGTAAATGATGCTTTTGGAACTGCTCATCGAGCACATGCTTCAAATGTTGGAATTGCTTCAAATTGTGAATATTCCGTAGCAGGATTTTTATTAGAAAAAGAAATTGAGTTTATTGGAGGAGTAGTATCTAATCCAAAAAGACCATTAGTAGCTATTTTAGGAGGAGCAAAAGTTTCTGATAAGATAGGAGTTATTAAAAATTTATTAACTACAGCTGATCATGTTTTAGTTGGTGGAGGAATGATGTTCACTTTCTTAAAAGCACAAGGAAAAGAAATTGGAAATTCTTTATGTGAAGAAGATAAATTAGATTTAGCAAAAGAATTATTAGAATTAGGAAAAGACAAATTAATTTTGCCAGTTGATACTGTGTTAGCAAAAGAATTTTCAAATGATACTGAAATAAAAGAAGTAAGTTTAGAAAATATTGAAAATGGATTTATGGGGTTAGATGTTGGTCCTAAAACAGTGGAAAAATTTGATGCAATAATTAAAGAAGCAGCAACTGTAGTATGGAATGGTCCTATGGGAGTATTTGAAATGTCTAACTTTGCTAAAGGAACAATTGGAGTATGTAAATCAATAGCTGCTAATAAAGAAGCAATAACTATTATTGGTGGAGGAGATAGTGCTGCCGCTGCTATTTCGTTAGGATATGCTGATGATTTCACTCATATTTCTACTGGAGGAGGAGCTTCATTAGAATATTTAGAAGGAAAACAATTACCAGGGATTGTTTGTTTAGATGAAAAATAAAATTTTCAGTTCCTTATTAATAATTTTATTCGTTTTAACAGGATGCACAACAACTAATCCGATTGAGGAAAATCAATTTAAAATTGAATTTTCAGAAATGAATTTTAAAGAAAATACTGCTGATTTTATTATAAGTGGTTATCCAAATGAAGATGAACAAAAACAAGTAATTGAAGTTATAAATGACAGTTTAAAAGAACAACAAGTAACCCAAGAGACAACAATAAATTTATACTCTGATTTACAAAATAAAGAACAAGCACCATTTTATGGTACAATTAAATATAAAAATCAAGAAGTAGATGGGAATATGGAAATGCCTAGCGAAGAAGATTATCTTGATATTGCCACTACTTAACTTAAAAAGAATAGTATCATATTTTATGATACTATTTTTAATATTTAGGAGAAAAATGAAACTATTTATTGATGTAGATAATACAATTTTAGAACACTCACATTTTTATTCAAAGAATACGGAAAATCGAACACATAAAATAATATCTAAAGATGTAGAAGTGAATAAAAAAGCAATTCAATATATGTATGAAAGTTCAATAACATCAACAGGTAAAATTTTAAAAGACTTATGGAACCATGATAATGTTTATATTTTAACAAAATATCCTAATGAACAATTTGACTATTATAAACAACAAAAACTAGCTCACTTATTAGAAATATCAATCGAAGAATTATTAACAAAAACTGATAGTGAAGGAATAAATAAGTATTTATCTGTTAAAATGGAAGATAATAAAATAGAATATGTTAAAGCCAAGTTTAAAACTAAAACTGTAGAAAATTTTATTTTAATTGATGATTACTCGCAAAATATTATTGAGTGGGAAAGTGAAGGAGCAATTGCGATTAAATTTTTTAATGAATATAACTCACCAACCCATCCAACAATGGGATTATCAATTAGTGATTTTAAAGTATTAGATATTATTTTAAATAAAAAAAGAATTAATAAATTATATTTTAATTATGCTAATCCTTTAATGATGGAAATGGTAAGTAATAATATTTTACATGAAATAGATTGTAATCCTAAATTACCAAAAGTAGACAGTGATTATACAATAATTGATATGGCTAATGAAATATATTTAGATAGTTTACAAAGATTAGGATTACATAAAACTGATTCACATACAAAATATAACTACTTAAATTTTATTAGAGAATATTATGGATTAATGTTAGAGCATGATAAAGAATACTGGATTAATAAATTTGCTAAACATTGTAATGATGATAAATTTTTAATATTTAAAAGTCCAATAAAAATTAGTATCGACCAAATATTTAAAGCTAATAATTATCAAAAAGAAGATTATGTAGCAATTAAGTTATTATCACATAATGATGAAACTAAACTAAATTATGATTTATATATGACCTTAAATGAAAACAAATATTATGTTGATAGTAAAGTCTATGAGCAACGAATTAAAAAAGTATTTATGTTATTATTCCAAGGATTAGAACAATGAGTAAAGAAGTTGAAGAATAATTAACTTATTTAAAAATTCAAAAAAAATATAGTGAACATACAATAAAAAAGTATGCAATGATTTATCAAGAATATGAAGCTTATTTACAAGTCATTAATAAAACTATATTAAATATTGAAACTGTTGAATTAAAAAATTTTACTTATCAATTATATGATCGTTCATATAAATCAGCAACAATAGCTAATTACATTTCTAGTTTAAAAAGTTTATATAAATATTTTATCCAAATAGGTTATTTAGAAAATAATATAACTAAAAATCTTAAATATCCTAAAAAAGAAAATAAACTGTATGAAATAATTTATCAAGAAGAATTACAACAATTTTTTACAGCCATTGAGCAGGAAAAAAAATATCAAAAAAGAAATAAAGCACTATTTTTATTATTATATACAAGTGGAATTAGAGTTTCAGAATGTGCCAATTTACAATTAAAAGATATAAATTATGAAGAAAATTTAGTTAAGGTTTATGGGAAAGGGAAAAAAGAGCGAATAGTTCCCATAACTCAAGAAACAATTCAAGCAATTCAAGTTTATATTGCGACTCAAAGACAAACATTAGATCCTACAAATAAAAATAAATATATGTTTTTAAATAATCAAGGACAACAATTAACCGATCGAGGAATAAGATATTTAACAACTAAATTTTGTAAAAAGGCTGCGTTATATACTAATATTTCACCGCATAAATTTAGACATACTTTAGCAACAAATTTGTTAAATAATGGAATGGATTTGCGTTTGATTCAAGAAATTTTAGGTCATGAAACGCTAACAACTACACAAAAGTATACACATATTACGAATAACCAATTGCAAAATATTTATAATGGAGCAATAAAGCGTTCTTAAATAAAGGATAAATACAAGTATTAAAAAAATACTAGACATTCAAAAAAATTATGCTATAATCTACTCACTAAAAATTTTCGGAAGGATAAATATGTCTTTAACTGTGAATAAAATTATGTTTAATAACTTTAAAGGATTTTATAACTTAATGTTTATAAAATCCTTTATTGCTATAGACAATTTTATATCAGTTAACTTAATATTTTATAATTTTTAAAGTAAAATTTTTATTAAAAGTATTAAGTATCAGAATAAAAATTAAGTAAAATTAAATAAATAATGGAGGAAAAATGAAAGATGATAATGTAGTAACAGAAGTTCCACAAAATGAACGTCAAAGTTGGATTGCCGTTATGTTTGTTTGGATAGGTTCAATGATTTGTTTATCTTCACTCTTAACTGGAGCTACAATAATCTCAGGAACTAATTTTATTATAGCAATAATAGCTGCTTGTTTAGGATACGGAATAATCTTGATAATTACAATTTTACAAGGAATTGAATCAACAGACTTAGGTAAACCTACAGTAGTAGTATCAGAGATGACTTACGGAAAAAGAGGCTCACGTTATATTTTTTCTTTAATAATTGGAATTGCCTTAATAGGGTGGTTTAGGATACAAACTGAAATTGCTGGAGATACTTTAAATATTTTATTAAATGATTTATTTAATATAAATGCTAACGTCCAAATATGTAGTTTAATAGTTGGTTTATTAATGCTATTAACAGCAATTTATGGATTTAAAATAATGGAATATTTAAACTATGTATCAGTTCCCTTGATGATTATAGTATTATGTATTGCTTTTTTCAATGCAATTATGCAAAATGATATATCTTTATTATTTAGTTATGAACCAGAACAACATATGAGTATTTTACAAGGATTAGGAATTGTCGTTGGAAGTTTTATTGTTGGTGCGGTAATAGCTGGTGATTATACTAGATTTAATAAAAGTAGAAAAGATACAATGAAATCAGCGTTTTTAGGAATTGTTCCAGCAGGAATTTTATTGATAATAATGGGAGCTGTTTTAACAATTTTTAGTGGTGAAGATGATTTAACCTTAGTATTAGTAAAATATGTAAATAGTTCTTTATTAGTATACATTATGTTATTATTAGCAACTTGGACAACTAACGTAACAAATGCTTATTCAGCAGGATTAGCAATTATTAATGGGCTACAAATTAAAGATAAATATCGTCCACATGCTACTAGTATCTCTGGAATAATTGGAACCTTATTAGCAATATTTGGAATTTTAGATAATTTGGAAATATTTTTAACAATTTTAACAGCTTTAGTTACGCCAATAGCTGGAATAATGATTGCAGATTATTGGATTAAATATAAAGGAAATACCCAAAAGTTTATAAATAAAAAACTTCAAGCTAAAGTAGCGATTAGTTCTTGGATAATTGGTTGTTTACCAGCGCTTGTAATTATGCCACCTTTTAATTTGATTTTACCTAAAATTATTGTTAATAATGAAACAATTAATGGTTTATCTTCCTTCATTGGAATTTTTATAGCAATGATTATATATTTGAGTTTTGTCAAAAAAGAAGAAGTAAAAAAGGAGATTATATGAATTTAATAACAGAAATTAATTTGGATAATTTAGAGGAGATTTCGCTTGGTGCTTCCTTATTAGGAACAGGAGGAGGGGGAGATCCCAAAACAGGACTATTAATGGCTAAAGCAGCCATTAATAAATTTGGACCAATTAAAGTTGTGCAAGTGAAAGATCTTGCCGATGAAGCAGTGGTGGGTGCTATTTCAATGATGGGAGCTCCTACAGTATCATTAGAAAAAATTCCAAACGGGGTAGAGTTTGAATTTTTATTAGATGAATTAGAAAAACTATTTAATAAAAAAATTGAGTATTTATATCCAGTAGAAGCTGGAGGAATAAATTCATTAGTACCATTACTTGTAGCTGCTAAAAAAAATATTCCTATTTTAGATGGTGATACAATGGGTCGAGCTTTTCCTGAATTACAGATGGTTACTTTTAATATTTATAATATTAAACCATTTCCAATAATTTTATCAAATACTAAAAAAGAGAAAGTAATAATTGATGGGAAAGATTTTTATGAAGTAGAACAAAAGGCCCGACAATGGACTGTAAAAATGGGAGGAAGTGTAGCAGTTGGAGATGGAGTAGTTGAAGGGAAAATATTTAAAAAAATAGCTATCAGAGAAATAATAAGTTTGTCTAAAGCGTTAGGAACGATTATTAAAACTAGTAAACAGCCATTTGATGATTTATATGATGTAGGAGGATATAAATTGTTCTCAGGAAAAATAGTAGATATTGTTCGAAAAACTGAAGGTGGATTTAACAAAGGATATGTACAAATTGAAGGGATAAATGAATCTCATGGCCGAAGTTTTACTGTACATATTCAAAATGAAAATTTAGTAGTATTTGAGGGAGAAAAAAAATTATGTATGGTTCCTGACTTAATAACACTTTTAGATAGTCAAACCGCTATTCCTATTACAACAGATAGCTTAAAATATGGACAAAGAATAGTTGGTATAGCTTTTAAATGTAATGAACAATGGCGAAGTATAGCAGGTTTAGAAATTGTAGGACCAAAAGCTTTTGGTTATGATTTTGAATATGAAGCAGTAGAAAAATTATTAGGAGGAAAAAATGTATAAAATAGCAATTGATGTAGGTGGAACTAATACTGATGCCGTTTTATGTAAAGATGATGGTTTAGTAATTAAAAAAGTAAAAATAAATACAACAAAAGATATTCAATCAGGAATCGAACAAGCAATTCAGGAAATAATTAAAGATTTACCAATAAATATAAATGAAATAAAATATGCGATGTTAGGAACAACCCAATGTACAAATGCGATTATTGAAAGAAAAAAGTTAGAAAAAGTTTCAGTAATTCGTTTAGCAACTGGATGTACACAAGCTATTGTACCTTTTTTTGATTGGCCAGAAGATTTAAAAAAGGTAACAAAAGAAGCTAGTATAATTACCGATGGGGGGTATGAATATGATGGACAAATTTTAGGGGAAATAAATTTAGCAGAAATTGAGAACTTTATTAAACAGTCAAAAACTAAAAACTTTGCTATTTCTTGTGTATATTCTCCACTAAAAACGGAACAAGAAAAGAAAGTTTTAGAATTTATTAAAGAAAAAATACCCGATGCTAATGTTTCAATATCATCAGAAATAGGTTCTCTTAGCTTATTAGAAAGAGAAAATGCTACTATTTTAAATAGTGCTTTAAAAAATGTAATTAAACAAGTAAGTAGTGGTTTTGAACAAGGTTTGCAAAAAGTAGGTATTAAAAATATCCCGCTATATATTTGCCAAAATGATGGGACAATAATGTCTTTAGATTATGCTTTAAATCATCCAATTTTAACAATATCTTCCGGACCTACTAATTCTATTCGAGGTGGAGCTAAATTAGTCAATAAAAAAGATGCTATAATAGTTGATATAGGTGGTACAACGACAGATATTGGAGCTTTAGTCAATTCTCTTGCTCGTGAAAGTCAAGGAACAACAAATATTGGTGGAGTAGATTCTAATTTTAGAATGCCTGACATGATATCATTAGGTTTGGGTGGAGGAACTATTGTTTGTCTTAATGATGAAGATTTTACAATTGGTCCAGATAGTGTAGGACATAATTTAGTAAAAGAAGCACTATGTTTTGGCGGAAGTACATTAACATTGACAGATGTAGCCAAACGTTTAGGAAGAACTGAAATAGGAAGTAGTGATATAACTTCCAGTTTATCATTAGAACTAGCTCAAAAAATTGATGCAGAAGTTAATCAAAAAATATTAAATAGTATAGATATTATGAAAACTAATAATCAAGCTATTGATGTAATTTTAGTAGGGGGAGGAAGTATAATTTTAAATCCTGATATTTTCACTTATGATACTTTAAATATTCCTAATAATCATAATGTAGCAAATGCTATTGGTGCTTCTATTGTTCAAGTTAGTGGCTCACATGAAGGAGTATTTTCTATGAAAAATAAAAATCCAGAAACTCAAGTGAATAAAGCCTTAGAATTAGCCAAATTAAATGCTTTAAAATCAGGAGCAATAAAGGAAACTTTAGAAGTTGTAGATATTGAAAAAATTCCATTATCATATCATCCAGAAGAAGCATACGTTATTAAAACTAAAGTTATTGGAAAATTAAATTAGAAAAAAAATAAAAAAAACTTTACAAAAGTAATAATTCATGTTAAAATGTAATTGTTTACATATGAATATTACAAAAGATTATAATATTATGCTAATTTTAAAAAATAAACATACTTCCAAATTTGATATAATTATAAAATACTCTACAGTTTGTAGAGTATTTTATTTGATATATAAGAATCTATAAGAAGTTGACATAAAGATTTTTCTTTACCTGATTACTTATCTTTTAAGATAATTAATCAAAAATTAGTATTTTAGCAGGATAAATATGTTTAGGTATTGCACTTACGTTTTCAAAGCAGGTAGATGAAATTTTATAGTAAAATATAAAAAAATATGTTAAACTATATCTAAGTTGATAAGTCAAACTATATATAGGAGTTAAAGGCCGAATACTATGATTATATATTTTCTTGATTTAAATATTGTGAAGCTGCCATAACAATATATCATATACAATATTAAAGTGTATTATCAACTGTATAGTAGCCTTTGGGCTACTTTTTTTTTTATAAAATGGCATAAAAGAGAGGAGACTATGAATATTTTACATAGTATTTTAATATTACTCCCACTTATTATTACTATTTATATATCAATAAGAAAAAAAAAAGTTATATTAGCGTTATATTTAGGAGTTATTAGTGGAATAGTAATATTATCATCATTTAACCTTATTAAAGCACTTAATACATTTTTTGGAGAATATTTAATCAATGAACTTACAGATTCATATAATGCTGGTGTTATAATATTAATTGTATTTATTAGTGGATTTATAGCACTTATCGAATATTCTAATGGAGCATTTTCGTTTGCTCAAAAAATATCATTAATTTTAAATACAAAAATTAAAGCTCAGTTATTAGCATATTTTTTTGGAATACTAATATTTTTTTCGGATTTAGGAACGCCACTTATAGTTGGACCAGTATTTAGCCCTATTTTTGACAAAATGAAGATAGCGAGAGTAAAGCTTGCCTATATAATAGATTCTACAGCCTCACCAATGGCTATTTTAATCCCTTTTACAGGTTGGGGAATATATATTATGTCTTTAATTGATGAGCAAATAAATAGTGGCATAATAAAAGGAGATAGTTTTAATATATTTGTTCATGCTATAGGATTTGAATTTTATTCGGTACTTGCTGTTATAATGGTACCATTAATAATATTTTTAAATATAGAATTATTTAGTATGAAAAAAGCACAAAATAATTTAGAAAAACAAGAAAAAAAGCATTATAGTTCGGAAAATAAAGAAGGAAAAGCAAGCTATTTAATAATACCTATTCTGATACTATTTTTAATATTAATAGTCGGACTTTACTTGATGGGGTTCCCATTTGAACCTTTAGATGGTGCAAAATTTAGAGTAGTGCTATCATCAGCATATTTTATTGCTGCTTTTAGTGTTATTTTATTAATGACTGTTAATGGTAAAAAATTGATGGAACTATATAATGTATATCTTGATGGTATGAAAGGTTCTATTGAAATGATAATTATTTTAATAGGTGCTTGGGCATTAAGTGATGTAGTAACTAGTTTGGGAACGACTGATTTAATTATTAATTTTTTAGATGGTAGTATTCCTATCTTTTTATATCCAGCATTAATATTTATAACGGGAACATTATTATCATCAACAACTGGATCGTCATGGGGGACAATGGCTATTTTGATGCCTTTTGCCTTAGGAATTTTTTCTATTAGTAATATTGATCCTAGTATTTTAGTTGGTGCGGTTTTATCGGGAAGTTTGTTTGGGGATCATCTTTCTCCACTAAGTGATACTACGATTTTTTCTTCTAAAGGATGTGATATTCAACTTTTAGATCATGTATATACTCAACTTCCTTATGGCTGCATAAATGCTTTAGTTTCACTTTTATGTTTTATAGGTCTTGGGATATATCCAAGTTATATTTGGCTTTTGATAGCTATAGTATTATCAGCGTTATTATTTTTAAGTGTAAATAAGTTTCAAAAAAATAAATAAAATATATAGGAGATGTTATGAAAAAGTTGTGGAATGGTCGTTTTGAAAAAGATACAGATAGCTTAACAGACAAATTTAATGCTTCACTTAGTTTTGATTATAGATTATTGCCATTTGATATTAAAGCTTCCAAAGCACATGTCAAAGGATTGAATAAAGCAAATATTTTAAATATCGATGAATTGAACAAAATATTAGATGGTTTGGATAAAATAAATAAAGATTATCACAACCAAAATATTGATTTTAATCTAGGAGATGAAGATATTCATATGTTAATCGAAAGATTATTAACTGAAAATATTGGAATAGTAGCGAAAAAAGTTCACACAGGGAGATCAAGAAATGATCAAGTAGCTACAGCAACTAGATTATATTTAATGTTTGAAATTCAGAAAATAAATGAATTATTAGATATTTGGTTAGATACACTAAATAATTTAGCAGATCAGTATAAAGATAATTTAATGCCAGGACTTACGCATCTACAAAGTGCACAACCTATAACCTTAGGATTTTTTTTCAATGCTTATTATCAAATGTTTAAAAGAGATAAAGAGAGACTTCATGATTGTTTAAAAAGAGTTAAAGTATCTCCTTTAGGATCAGGAGCATTAGCAGGAAGTGGATATTCAATTGATCGTTATTATACTGCTGAATTATTAGCTTTTAAAGAACCTTGTTTAAATGCTCTTGATGGTGTTAGTGATAGAGATTATATAATGGAAATTTTAAATGTAATAAGTATTATAGGAATTCATTTTTCTAAATTGGCTGAAGAAGTAATACTTTATAATTCTCCAATTTATAATTATATAAAATTAGATGATGCTTTTTCAACAGGGAGTAGTATAATGCCACAAAAAAAAAATCCTGATATTGCCGAACTAACTCGTGGAAAGAGTGCTCGATTAATAGGTAATTTAGTTCAGATTTTAACCTTGATAAAAGCAACTCCTTTAGCTTATAATAAAGATTTTCAAGAAGATAAAGAACAACTTTTTGATAGTATAGATACTATTAAAATTATTTTAGAAGTTTTTAATAAGATGATAAGTACGGCTTCTTTTAATTTAGATAAGTTAGAAAGTGATTGTAAATATGGATATTTAAATGCTACTGATTTAGCTGATTATTTAGTTGATAAAGGGATTAGTTTTAGGGAAGCTCATAAGATTGTAGGACAAATTGTCTTGGAAGCTGAGCAGAAAAAAATTACATTGGAAGAAGTTTCAATTAAGGTATTTAAAACTTATTCTGAGAAAATAGATGCTGATGTTTATGATTATATAAATATTAAAAATTGTATGAAAAGACGTGTTACATATGGAGGAGTTGGTTGGTTTTCAAAAAATTTTAAAGTAAATAAGAATTAAAATTAATATTTATAATAAAAGGACTATGGAAAAAATATTCTATAGTCCAAATTTAATTATAATCTTAATAGTAAATGTTATTGAATAATTAAAGCAGATTGTAAAGTTGTTGTTCCATATTCATTAGTAGCTGTAAATGAAATATGATATTCTCCTGGTTTAGAATAATCTACTCCTTCTTGGTTTACTGTTATTTTATCTTCTGAACTTTGAACGTTAAATAATTCAATTAATAAATCATCAGTAAGATTAATTATACTAGCATCAAGTTTTGTATAATAATCACCAGTTATAGTAGGTTTACCACTTTTAACAGTTAAAGTAACATCTTTTGAAGTAGTATTTCCTTGACTATCAGTTACAGAAAATGTAATTGGATAATCCCCAGCAATATTCAAATTAACGTTGCTATCATCAACGATTACTTGGTCTGTTAAATCTCCCTTAGTTATTTCATGAGCTTCTACAGCAAATAATTCTTTATAATCTACGGTTTCGTTTTGCATAATAGTTTCATGAGTACTTCCTACATTAAGTTCTACAGGAGTATCAGTAACTGTTAAAAAGCTATATAATGCTCCATCATAAGGATTTTGAGCATTGGCTGAATAAAAAATGACTTGATAAGATCCTGGCTTAGAATAGTCAATATAATCACTAAAGACTTTAACTTTAGATCCATTATTTGAATTAACATTAAATAAGTTGATTAATTCTTGATCACTAAGGCCAGTACTTTTAGGTGTTGTAGCTGTAACATCTCCTAATATTTTAACTTCTTCATCATTTGTCATAGCTGATGCTTGATTTGGAATGAAGGCAACTAAAGATAAAACAAAAATAGTTACAATTCCAAAGATAAATTTTTTATTTTTCATTTATTATTTCCTCTCTTATAAGTAATATTTAAAATTATTATTTTAAATTTATTTAAAACAATAATTCTAAGTATAGTATATCATAATTTGATCTTGGTATTTACTGATAATTTTAATAAAATAAGTTGTAAGTAACAGTTTATAAAAATAGTGATTTTAAAATTGTAATAATTAAAAAATAAAATATTCGAAGATAACCTCCATGATATAGGTAGTAAATAGCAAATAATAATAACTAGATAGTGAAATATGTTGACAAAGTTAAGAATAAAAATTATAATATAGTAAATAACAAATAAAGAGAATTGAGATATGACAAAAAGACGAAAAATATTATCAGCATTAGTAGTTATGTTATGGCTTCAAACTATTTTAAATTTTGGTATTGTTAAGGTGGATGGGATTAGTATGCAATATACTTTAACTGACGGCAAATATTATGTTTACGCAAATAAAGATTTATCAAGACTTAAACGTTTTGATATTGTTTTAGTGGAATCAGAAAACTTACAAGAAATGATAATTAAGCGGGTAGTTGGTTTTCCTAATGAAGAAGTAAAAATGAAGCAAGGAAAATTATATATTAATAATGAAGAAGTAATTCAAGATTTTAATTATATTCAAGAAATTGATAATTTTGAAATAACCTTAGGAGCTGATGAATATTTTGTTATGGGAGATAATCGCCCTAATAGTATTGATAGTAGGTATATTGGACCAATTAATAGCTCAGAAATTAAACATGTGTTAGTAAATAAAAAGTATTGATAGGAGCAAAATGAATAAGAATCAGCAAGAAGAATTGGTGTTATTAATTAATAATTTAAAAACAACAGCTAATAAACTACAAGAAGAAAATTTGCAAGTTAAAAAAGAAATACTTTCTCTTAAAGAAGATTATGTTAAAGTAAAAGAAGAAAACCTACAATTAACTGAGTTAATTTTAGAATTAAAAATTCAAAATATTCAAATGAGCAAAAAAATATTAACTAATAAATTACAGCAATTAGAAGGGTCTAAAAATATTCAAATTCCTAATGTACAAGAAACCGATAATGAAATTCAAGAAGAAGAAAGTTATGAAGAAGATTATGAACAAGAAAAAATAACTGATGAAGAACTTAATAAAAAACAAG
>JBKDZV010000086.1:0-3790 GCA_047971455.1 Mycoplasmatales bacterium
ATAAATATTGAAAGTTTAAGTTTAAAATTTCAAGCTCAAAGTAGAAATGAAGTAGAAGATAAAATAGAAGAGATATTAGCAAATAAAGTAGTACAAACAGCAACAGCAACAGGTGTTGAATACCATTATATGGATTATTTAGTATTTGATGTGGAAAAATTTAAAGAAGTAGTAAAAGAAATATCAAAGGAGTTAGATTTAAGAATTGAAATTTATGACAATTATACAGGACAAAGTTTATGAATTTTAAAGTAGGGGATGTAGTTCATATTAAACGAAGTAGGGAAGTAGATATATTAATTACAAGTCTAGAAGAGCAAAGAATATTTGGTTATGTTTTTCCATATGGTGATTTAGTATTAAATCATGAGATAGAAATTATGAACATTGAAATAATTGATAAAAGAGAAAAAGTGGGAGTAAAAAGTATTAAAAATGATATTAAAGTAGGAGATGAAGTAGTAATAGATGATAGAGATTATTGTGTAATAGGGAAGAACATGAACTATTTACAACAAGAATATGAAGAAGTTGAAAATTATTATAAAGTAGTAGATTTAGAAAATCAAAACAAAAAAATAGTATATCAAAAAGATATACAAGAAGTAAAAAAATCACTTAATGAAAATATTGATGAACAAGAAATAAGTGAGTATATAAATACATACTATAGACTTTTACCATTAGGAGCTATAATAGATATTAAATATAAAAATGATGAAATTATCCAAAAAATGATTGTAGATAGAAGTCAGAAGATAAGGGGTGAATATAAAGATTATGGTATAGTAACAGTAGATGGAGATAAAGTAAAAGAAGATTATATTTTGATAGATAAAGGACATATAGAAAAAATAAAATATATACCAAACTTCAATTCAAAAGAAATAGAGTTTGTAGATCAAATGTTAAATGTAAGACATATAACAGGGAGGGATAATGAATCTAGGTATAGGTAGTGTAATTAATATAGAGGAAAGTACGGAAGATTATTTAATAGTTGATAACATTGAAGAAAGTTACTTAGTGGTAGAAATACCTTATGGAATAAAGTATCCTCAAAGTAGAAAAATTATAGGGAAAAATGAAATAAAAAATATTAAACAATCAGGCTCTATATTTACGAAAAGTGAAAAAGTATTACCAATAGGAACATGGATTAAAGTAATAATAAAAGAACAGGAGTTTGAGGCTATGATAGTAACATATGAGTTTGAAAGAAATAATCAAATATATAAATATGGAGTAATAACCAAAGAAGGATATGTAGCAAAAGATAAAATAGTACCAATAAATGAAGACATAATAGTAAAAGTAATAAAAAAAGGAAGTGAAAATAATGGGTGAATATATATATGAAATATGGGAAATTAATGATAAAGGGAAAATAATAGGAGATAAGCCTATATATATAGGTAAGACTAATAATCCGGAAGCAAGATTTAATCAGCATAAAAGCGGTAAATTTAAGGATTCAGAGGGTTTTAAAATGACACATATAAAAGGACCATGTGATTCTAATGAACATCGTAAATTCATGGAACAATATAAGATGGAAGAAAATGGAGGAGCATATAAATTAAATTCAGATGGTGATTATGAACTTATAGATGGGAAACGAGTATCTAACTCTGATAATTTTAATAAAATAAATGCAATGGGAGATAAAACACAAGAGCAACTAAAATTAAATAAAAGCAATTATAAAGGAAATATATATTTAGGAGAAGAAGGAAAGACCTATAAAGAGTTAAAGACAACTGGTAAAGAAGGAGTAAAGGGTTCAAAATTAGAAGATATGTATGGTAAATTAGGTGATTATCATCTTCCTACTCCGGATTGTCCAAACGTTTGATATAATTAAATAAATAGGAGGAATAATGACATAAGATTATTAAAAGCTTAATTATTTTTAAGATTATCATTAGAAGAAAAGAAAAAAATTTAAAATATTAATAAAAGAAGAAAAATGAATATAGAAAAAAGTATAAGTTATCATGAAAATTTGATAATTCATAATACAAATTTGTTCCTAAAACAAGTTTTTGAAACAGGAGCTGATGAAGAAAAATGAAAATAATTGAAGATGTAGAAAATATTTTTAAAGAATATTTGAAAAGGAATCTAGAAGATTAATGTTCTGGGTCCCTTTTTAATAAATAAATGAATAAAAAATGCTAAAGATATTTTTATATGTTATAATGTATTAAATAATTAAATAAAAAAGGACTTATCCTTGAATGTTAGGTTAGTAGCCTAATGGATAAATCTTTAACTTAAATGAGAATAAACTTATATTTATTATAATAATTTTTTTAAAAAACAACACTTTTTAAAAAAAGTATTGAATAAAGAAGAGAATGTTTCAATAAGCGATGTTCTCTTTTTTATATATTTAGACCTAAACAAGTCAGTAAACTGTAAAGGTAAAAGGTTAAGACAACGTGAGCCTGTACATTAGCAGGTGCGATTATAAAAAAAACACCAAATAATTAAAATGATTTTATTTGAATTATGCGGACTTAATCGGAATAACTTTGTATATAAAGCTAAAAGCAGCTGAAATTATGGGGCTCCAGATTAGGAACCAGTAATGGGAGATTTTCTTTGGCTGGTGGTCTTGGTTCGTAAAGGTTCTTCAAAGGGCAAGAAAATGAAGTACTTATTAATACAGTAATTATATATAATAATCTTTACAATGAACGAGTTTGAAAATACATACCTGTACAAGTTATACAAAAAATGTACAAATTTAAAACTCCTTTAGTAAATTATTTTTTAATATAATTTACTAAAGGAGTTTTCTCTTAAATTTAATCGGAATAAATGTTGCTAAATGCTCTAAGGAAAAAGAAGCTACAGCATTTCAAAGTGTAATAAATGAAGGTGAATAAAAAATAAGTACCAAGTTAGACATTGTAGCAGATACTACTAGTTAAATTAGTAATATAATATGAAAATGGAAGTAGAACCTTTAGAATTGGTAATCCAGAACTTTTCTTTTATTATCTTAGAAATTAATTTTTAAAACTTATTATAGTTTTTAGATAATAGTATAAATAATATCTTAAAAAAATGTTATAATATAGATATAAATATATTTGGGAGGTATTATGAAAGTAAGAATAATTGGGAAAAATATCGAGGTTACAGAAGCTATCAAAAATGCTGTCGAAGAACAATTACAAATTTTAGATAAATATTTTGTAGATAAAGAATTACAAGCGGATGTAGTTGTAAGAACCTATAAAGTAGGACAAAAAATAGAGATAACAGTAAACATGGATAAAAATCATACTTTAAGACAAGAAGAAGTACAAGATGATTTATATGATGCAATAACATTGGCTGTTAAAAAAATGGAAAGACAAGTTAGAAAGTTTAAAAATAGATTAGTAGAATTTAATAATAAAAAAGAAATAATTAGTATGTTTTTAGAACAAGATATTACAGAAGATATACCTAAGATTACTAAAAGAAAACAATTGGATGATAATAAACTTATGACTGAAGCAGAAGCAATTTTACAATTTGAATTGGTAGGACATGATTTCTTTATTTTTGAAGATGCTAATACAGAAATAACTAAAGTATTATATAAAAGAAAAGATCAAGAATATGGAATAATTGAATTAACATAAAAAATAAAAAAGGATTTGGTTAGCCAAATCTTTTTTATTTTGTAAAGAAGAATAGATAACTAAAAAAGCTAGACTAATATATGCTTATAAAAAGTATAAAAAAAGGAGAAATATGAAACAACGAGGATTTGAAGTAGTAACAAAGTATA
>JBKDZV010000087.1:0-5490 GCA_047971455.1 Mycoplasmatales bacterium
ACAATTACAATAACTAAAACAATTATCCAAGATAAATTTATTTGAATACCTGCTATTTGCGCCGCCATTAACGCAACCATCGCTGGATAAATCCCTGCACATCCATTTTGTCCAATTGAAGCTCCTAAAGTAGCAGATAAATTAGCAATTCCTTCTTCCACTCCTAATTTTTCTACTTGTGCTTCAACATTTAAGGGGATTGATGCCATTGAAGAACGTGAACCGAAACCAAATAATAAAACTGACCAAGTTCTTTTTACATATTTAATTGGTGAAATACCTTGAACTGTAATAATCAATAAGTGGACAATATACATAATTATTATTGCAACATAAGTTGCAAGAACAAATTTAATTAATTCTCCTAATGAAGAAATATTACTTGTAGCCATAAAGTTTGTCATTAGTGCAAAAATTCCAAATGGTGTTAATTTTAAAATTTCACGAACCAGTGATAAAACTACTTCTTTTAATGAATACATAAAGCTCATAAAGCTTGCTACTTTTTCTGCTTTTCTTTTTTTAACTTGTAAAATAGCATAACCTAAAAATAAACTAAAGATAACAGTTGATAAAGCAGCAGCATCTCCGGCTCCTACTAAGAATGATAAGTTAGTTGGTATAATATTTGTTATAATCTCAGCATAATTACTTTCTTCAAACATTGCTTGTTTTTCAGTTAAACTTGTCGCTTTATCTGTAACATCACTTCCCATTCCAGCTGAAGATACTAAAGCGTTAGCATCTATATTAAAGATTAAACCAACAGTTATTCCAATTATAGCAGCGATTGCTACAGTAATTAATAAGAATCCAATAATTTGTACCAATTTTTTACCTAATTTTGATTTTTCTCCAGCATCTACAACAGCAGTTACTAAAGAAACAACAATTAAAGGAATTACTATAAATTTTAATAAATTAATATAAATTCCACTAAAAATTGAAGCAAATATTGCTAAATCTGTTGTAGATTGTGAAGTTGTACCAAAAATCAACTGAATTATTCCCCCAAATACTAATCCTACTACTAAAGCTGTTAACACTCTAAAATTAAATTTTTTTTTAAATTTTGATTTTAAAATTTGTAAAACATATAATCCTAAAATAAAAATTATAATTAACATAATTGATCCTAAATTTATCATAATATACTTCCTTCTTTCTTTTTTACCTGTACATTATAACATAAAAAAATAAAAAAAGTATATAGATACTTATCAATGTAGATTTTAATTCTTCATTTGTTTAAAAAGTAAACTTTTACGATTTTCTAACTTCAGTTGAAAAATAAAGCTAGCTTTAATTATTCAGTTAATACTGCTTAAGGCTTATTAAAAAACTAAAATAATCAATAATATTTTTATTAATTATTTTTCCTTTTATTAATATATTTTTTTAATTAAATTATCTTACATATGATATAATATGCTAGGATATAAAATATAAGGAGGAAACCAACAATGTACTTACTAACATATATTTTATTTGTTTTATTGGGTTTTTTAATGTTTTACTTAGTTATATCTTTACTTTTAAATATTTATTTTGATAAAAAGCTACAATATTATAAAAAAATAAAACAATATGATCAAGACAATATTATTAATGAACAAGAGACTAAACCAAAAATTGAAAATATGAGTTATGATGAAAAGGTAAAAAGAGCTAAAGCTATTGAACAAGAATATAAAGAGCTTATGCAAAGTATCAAAAAATAAAGTATCTATATTATTCAATTAATTAAATTTAAAAAAGGTAATCTTATATTTAAGATTACCTTTTTCCTAATTTCTCTTTTTGATGTTCCATTATATAAAAGTTTCTTTTTTTATTGAAAAAACTTCTAAATTTTTTATATTCTTTATTTTTTTTAGCAATTAAAGTAGTTAAATTTTTTCCATCATAATCAAATTTTATTGATTGAGATTTTTTTAAGCCTCTTGTATAAACTGCGGTATAAATTCCTGCTTCTAAATCTTTAATTAATTTAGCACCGTGAACGCCTAAATCCTCTTGTTTTATTATTTTCCCTTCTTGATAAAAATGCATGGTTGCATTATGTTCTCGGGCCTCTCCTTTAGCAATAATCATCTTAAAAACTTCCCCCTTTTTCTAAATTTAATAAACTGCATTATTTTGAAATTCATATTCATTATCATAAAATACTTCCGCTGAATCTACGATACGATTATACCATCCTTGGCCAAAACCGTCATCTTTTTGTTCAGTATTAGGATTATCAAAATAAGAATCTATTTGTTGATAATAATTATCAATAGCCATTATATAATCTTCTTTAGTTAAATCTTTTTTTAAAACTTTGATTACTTCATCTTGTTCAATAAAATCGGGTGAATTATAATCTAAAATAACTAAGGCATCAAATTCATTTTGACTTAGTCGTACATGATATTTAAATAAATGATCATACACATCTTCTTCATAAGTTTGTAAAATTTCTTGTTGTAATTTAAATAAAATTTCTATTGTAATACAATTATTATCAGTTGTATAATTAGTTTGATACTTTTCATTAATTATATCTAATCCTTCTTGTTCTGTTGGAAAAGTTATTCCTGGTCCAAAAGTAATTACTCCATCACCAACATCATAAGGTCGTAAACAATAATTTTCATCTTCCATTTCTTCTGTTAAATACCAGGGAAACTCATACTCATTTAATAACTCTTGTCCTATACTTGATAATTGTTTAATATAGTATTTATTATAAGTATATTTTCGATAATAAATATAACTAGTACTTAATGTTGATAATACAAATAAACCGACTATTATTAAGCGAAATTTCCTCTTTTTTATGTGTGACATTTTAGTCCTTTAATTTTGTTTCTAATGTTACATTTTTTATATCATATAACTTTAAACTTTCTTTTATTTTTACTTTAATAGCTTCTATTTCTTGATTTTGTAAATTATTTGTTAATTTTACTTTTAATAAACAATAAATAGTTTCTCCTTCAATTGACCAAATTTTTAAATCTTCAATTATTTTTACATTTTTAATTTGTAAAATACTTTGTTTTACTTCTTGAATTTTAATCTTTTGCGGTACTTTATACAACATTACATTTATTATATTTTTAATATTTCTAATAGCATTAATTACTAAAAATAACGAAATACCAATTGATAATAAAGTATCGATAATATAAATTTTAAAAATCATAATTACGACTGAAGATATTAAAATAGCTACCCAACCTAAAGCATCTTCTAATAAATGTAACATTAATGAACGACTCATTACATTTTTTTGGTTATGAAATTTATAAACACTTACACTATTTAAAATTACTCCAAAAATAGCAATTAAAAACATTACCTTACCATTTATTATTTGGGGATTAGCAATTCTACTTAAAGATTTTATTAAAATTAAACTTGATGTTGATAAAATAATTAAAGTATTTAAAATTGCTCCAATAATTATTAAACCTTTAAAGCCAAAATTATATTCTTCAGTCTTTTCTTTTTTAGATATTTTAATTAAGACAAATGAGATACTTAAAGTTATTACATCACCAAAATCGTGAACGGCATCTGATAAAATTGAGATAGAATTAGTATATAATCCTCCGATAATTTCAATTATTACAAATAAAATATTTAAAAGAATTGATACTTTTGAAGCTTGTTCTAATTCTGTTCCATGATGATGGGCATGATTATGTGGCATCTTTTTCCCAACGTTGGAATAATAGTTCTTTATTTTGTCCAGGTATTTCTTCTTTTAAAGTAAAATTATCAGTTGTAAAATTTGAATAATACACATCGCCAGTATACGCTTTATCAACTAGCGTTAAATAAATAATATCCACATAAGGTTTAAATAATTCAAAAATTTCTACTCCACCAATTATCATAATTTCTTCTTGGGGATTTTGTTGATTTATTTTTAAAATATCGTGTATATCATTAATCATAGTAGCATCACTATAAGTTAATGTAGTATTTTTAGTCAAAACATAAGTTTCTCTATTTGGTAAGGCTCTTCCTATTTGTTCGTAAGTTTTTCTTCCCATAATATTTTTTTTATATACTGTTTTTTGCTTATAAAACTCTAAATCTTCTTGATAATGCCAAGGAAGTCCATTACTAGACTTAGTATTTCCAATTAGTTTTTGTTTATCCATTGCTAAGATCATACTTATCATTTGTTACCTCCTTTATAACTAAATTATAACAATTTAATTAACTTTTTGGAAATAATAAAAAAAAACTTAGTTTTAAACTAAGTTTTAGTTAAAAAAATCTTTTACTTTATCAAAAAAATTTTTTTGATTTGTATGTTTATCATCAAATTCTGATAATTTAGATATTAAATCTTTTTCTTTATTTGAGATAGTTGTTGGTACTTTAAGATCTATTTTTACTAATTGATCACCTTGAGTTTTGGCAAACATCGCAGTTGAATCAGTCGTAATTCCTTTACCTCGAAGTTTAAAAATACTTCCTGGTTGAGTTCCAGCAGGTACTTTAAGCTCTACATCACCATATAAAGTAGGAACATCAATTTTAGTTCCTAAAGTTGCTTGAGCATATGATAAAGGAATTTCTATTTTTATATCTAAGTCTTCTCGTTTGAAAAATGAATCTTCCTTAACTGAAATACTTAAATATAAGTCCCCAGCTGGTCCTCCATTATGACCACCTTCACCTTTATTGGACACTTTTAAATAAGATCCATTATCGGCTCCTTTAGGGATTTTTATTTTTACATCTTCACTATAAGTATTTCTTCCACTCCCATGACATTCTTTACAAGGATTTTTAATTTCTTTACCTTTTCCATGACATGTTGGACAAACTGCTTCAGTTATTGCCATTCCTAACATTGTTCTTTGCTGTTGGCGAACTTTACCTTTACCTTGACAAGTTTGACATTCATGAACATCAGAAGCTTTTTTAGCTCCTTTTCCATGACAAGTTTTACATTCTTGTTCTCGTTTAATAGCATATTCTTTTTCTACACCAAAAACTGCCTCTTTAAAGTCTAAAGTAATGGCGATTTCCATGTCTCTTCCAGCTCTTGGAGCGTTTGGATTAGTCTCACGAGCTGAAAAACCACCACCGAAACCACCACCAAATCCTCCACCAAAAATATCGGAGAAAATATCAGAGAAGTCAAAATCATTAAAGCCAGCACCACCACCACCCATTTGGTCAAATGCTGCATGGCCAAATTGATCATATTGTGCTTTTTTTTGTTCATCAGATAATACAGAATAAGCTTCTTGAATTTCTTTAAATTTTTCTTCAGCATCAGGTTCTTTACTAACATCGGGATGATATTTTCTAGCTAGGCCTTTAAACGCTTTTTTAATTTCCTTGGAATCCGCAGACTTACTTACTCCAAGTACATCATAAAAATCTCTTTTTGCCATCGTTTCCTTTCTTAATTAAACATACTTCTTAATATTATAATTAATAGTGTTACTATACTAAAAATTTCTAAACCGACAAAAA
>JBKDZV010000088.1:0-2873 GCA_047971455.1 Mycoplasmatales bacterium
CAATTAATTTACTTTAATCAACTTGAGGCCATGTTTCTAAATATATGTAACTTGTTTTGTTTAATACATTTTGTCAAATTTCCTCACATATATGTGGATCAAGTGTTGCTATAATTTTAATAAATCCTTGAGATTGCTTCATTGATATTTTAACAAATTTATTAGCTTGGTTCAGTAAAATCATCATTTGTGATATCGCTGTGTTAAATGAAAGAGTTTCAAAGTCATGCTGGACTTTTTCAATTGTTTGATTATAAACCATATCTAAATCTTTATTTTCTTCAACAAATTCTCGAGTTGTATAAAATTTATATACTCGATCTAAAAATTTTCTTGCCCCATCTAAACCTGTTTCACTCCAAGGGATTGAAGCATCTAATGGTCCCATAAACATTTCATACAATCTTAAAGTATCTGCTCCATGAGATTTAACAATATCATCAGGGTTTACAACATTGCCTTTAGATTTAGACATTTTTTCATTATTTTCTCCTAAAATCATTCCTTGATTAAAAATTTTTTGGAATGGTTCTTTTGTTGAAACAACACCTAAATCATATAATACTTTATGCCAAAATCTGGCATATAATAAATGGAGTACCGCATGTTCAGCCCCACCAATATATAAATCTACAGGTAGCCATTTATCGGCAATATCTTTAGCTATTAGCTCTTTTTCATTTAAAGGATCTAAATATCTAATGTAATACCAACAACTTCCAGCCCATTGAGGCATTGTATTAGTATCTAATTTACCATCTTTGTAATTTAACCATTCTGTTGCATTTAATAAAGGACTTTCTCCTGTTTGTGAAGGTTCTATTTTATCTAAAAATGGTAAAGTTATCGGTAAATCCGCTTCATCTACTAATTGTGGTTTATTATCTTTATCAAAATATATTGGAAATGGTTCTCCCCAATAACGTTGTCTTGAAAATAACCAATCTCTTAATTTATAATTTATTTGTTTTTTTCCTAAATTTTTTGCTTCTAATTTTGTAATAATTTCTTGACTAGCTTTTGTTATATTAAACCCATTAACAAATTCTGAATTAATATGTTCTCCGTCTTCAAGAAATGGTAAATATTCCCCTTTAATAACTTGCATAATTGGTAAATTATATTTTTGAGCAAATTCATAATCTCGTTCATCATGAGCTGGTACAGCCATAACCATTCCTGTACCATAAGTATTTAAGACATAATCACCTAACCAAATTGGTATTTTTTCACCAGTTAAAGGATGAAATGCATAACTTCCAGTAAATACTCCACTTTTATCTTTATTTAATTCTGTTCGTTCTAATTCTGATTTATTAACTACTTTTTGAATAAAATCTTCAACATTTTTCTTTTGTTCAGTAGTTGTTAGTTTTTCTACTAATTTATTTTCTGGTGCTAAAACAACATAACTTACTCCAAAAATTGTATCAACTCTTGTAGTAAAGACTTCTATTTGTTCTTTACTATTTTCAATAGGAAAAATAACACTGGATCCTTCACTTTTACCAATCCAATTTCTTTGCATATCTTTAAGTGAATTTGGCCAATTTAAATCTTCTAAATCTTCTAATAATCTATCAGCATATTTAGTTATTTTTAAAACCCATTGCTTCATTGGCTTTTTAATAACATCATGTCCTTTTCTTTCACATTTACCATTAATTACTTCTTCATTTGCTAAAACTGTTTTACATTCAGGACAAAAATTAACTGGAACTTCTTTAATTTCTGCTAACCCTAATTCAAAAATTTTACTAAAAATCCATTGTGTCCATTTATAATATTTAGGGTCTGTTGTATTAACTTCTCTTTCCCAATCATAAGAAAAACCCAAACTATTAATTTGGTTTTTGAATACTTGAATATTTTTTTTAGTAAATTCTCGGGGATCGTTCCCAGTTTGTAGGGCATATTGTTCAGCTGGTAGACCAAAAGCATCCCATCCCATTGGGTGCATAACTTCATATCCTTGCATTTTTTTCATTCTTGCTACAATATCTGTTGCTGTATAACCTTCTGGGTGTCCAACATGCAACCCACTTCCTGAAGGATAGGGAAACATATCTAAAGCATAAAACTTAGGTTTATTTGAGTGAACATCAGTTTGATAAACTTTTCTTTCTTCCCATTTCTTTTGCCATTTTTTTTCTATTTCAATGTGATTAAAACTCATAATTTCCTCTTATTATTAATTTTTTTATTCATTTTTTTCTAAAAATAATTCTACTTCATCTAATAATTTTTCATAATCAACTTCTTCATCATCAAAATCTTTAGTTGTTTCATCAATTGCTTTCATTAATGATTCATAATCTATTGCTTCAGTTTTACCAAGTTCAAAGGAATCAATATCATCAAATTCTTCAACTAATTTATCTATATTATCTTTAGTTTTGGATTTTTCTGCTGTAACTTCTTCTGTTTTAGCTTCTTCTATCTCTTCTTTTTTTGGGTTTTTTTCTACTTCTTTTACTTCTTCAATTTCCTCAGTCTTAACTTCTTTTACTTCTTCAATTTCCTCAGTCTTAACTTCTTTTTCCTCTAATTCAATTTCCTCAATCTTAACTTCTTTTTCCTCTAATTCAATTTCTTCTATCTTAACTTTTTCTTCTTTTTCCTTTAATTCAACTTCTTCTATCTCTAGCTCTTCTTTTTCCTCTAATTCAATTTCTTCTTCTTCTAAAAAATCTTCTACTTCTAATAAAATATTTTCAATATTATCTACATTTAAATCTTTTGTTGGAGCATCAATATTATCTAAAATATCATCTAAATTATTAATTTCTAATTCTTCTATATCAAAATCTAACTCTGCTATCTTATCATTAGTATCTTGGTTTTCTTCTTCAGTTATTTTTTTTTCTGCTTTA
>JBKDZV010000089.1:0-12417 GCA_047971455.1 Mycoplasmatales bacterium
ATCAATATGCGAATTTGCTAAAATTCTTATCCCATTTTGAGCAATCATCCCAAATAATAAAATTGATATTTCCCCCATCACAGCTTCCGGAATTGATTCAATAAATCCTGTAACTGGACCAATAAAGGCTAAACCTATTGCAAAAACTGCAGCTAAACGAATAACATAAACACTAGCTACTTTAGTCATCATAATTATACCAGTATTTTCTGAATAAGTAGTATTTACAACTCCACCCATAAATCCAGCAAACAATGTTGCCAATCCATCTCCTAAAATTGTACGTTTTAGTCCAGGGTCTTTTAAGAAATTTTTACCAATCATTGATGACGATACACTATGGTCTCCAATATGTTCTGCTAAGGTTACCATAACTAATGGTAAGATACTTAAAAAAATAGAGATATTAAAACTAAATTGATAAGTTAAATACGGTATTTGAAAGTTAGGCATATGTAAAATTCCATTTTGTAAAATTAAAGATGTATCTACTATTGGTGTAGGTGAGAAGATATTTAAAATAACCGCTACAATATATCCGGTAAAAATTCCTAAAATTATTGGAATTAATTTTGTTGTTTTAGGACCTTTTAATAAAAACAACGCTGAACTTAAAATTGCACTTAAAGCAATTACAATGCTGTAAGGATCAAAAGCTTCCGCACTTAAACCACTATTAGAGATTGCGGTTGGAGCAAGTCCTAAACCAATAACAATAATTGTTGGACCAATCACAATTGGTGGTAAAACTTTATCTACCCAATTATTTCCTATCATTTTAACAATTAAAGCTACAATTACATAAATAATACCAACACTCATAACAGCGTTGGCAATTCCATTGGGACCAAAAGTCGTATTTAATTGTGATAAAATTGCTATATAAGCAAAAGATGAACCAATAAAAACAGGAACCTTTCTTTGAGTTACTTGTGAATAAATTAAAGTACCTACACCGGCTGTAAATAAACTTGTAGAAATATCAATTCCAATTAAAGTAGGAACTAAGATAGTTGAACCAAACATTGCAAAAACATGTTGAATACTTAATAAAATGTACTCAGCTCTTGTTTTAGGTTTTTCATGAACATTATATTTAAAATTTATATTTTGCATAAATATACTCCTGTTGATTTTTAAAAACTTGATGAAATTTTGATTTATAAGCGCTTATTATATAATTTTCCAAATTTTTATTATTATAGCATATTTTTATTTTATTTCAAAATATATTTTTATTTTTTTTCTATTTAATTTTTTTTTACTAAACGAATTTCATAAAGTTAGGTAAAATCTATCTAACTATTACCTTTTTCAAATTCTATCAATTCTTCTTTTAAAGTATCATTATTAAAATATCGCCCATACTCCCCATTAGCTTTAATAACTCGATGGCATGGAATTATCATTGCAAATGGATTATTTTTCATCGCTGTTCCAACTGCTCGATAGGCTCGAGGTGATCCCGCTTTTTGAGCTATTGCTTGATAAGAATAAGTTTTGCCATATTCCGTTTTTAAAACTATTTCATAAACTCGTTTAGCAAAAGGAGAAGCTTGAAATTTTAAAGGTAAAGTAAATTTTTTAATTTTTCCTATAAAATATTCATTTAATTGCTTGATTGTCTCTTTTAAAATATTCTTTTCTTGATTTGTACTTTGTTTATTAACTTGATTAATATAGCTAATACTTTTAAACTCTAATTCTTTCATCGTCATATTTATAATAAACCTATCTTCAATATATATTTGAATAATTCCATATTTAGATTTATAAAAATGATATAACATATTTACTCCTCATTTAACTTACTAAATCAAATTATAACATGAAAAATAAAATTTTGTTTATTATTCTTTTTTTGCTCCTTTTACTTTTGTTGAATCATTAATATAAGCATAATAATAACCAATTAAAAATCCACCACCAATAAAATTACCCATTAAAGCAATTCCAACATTAGATATGGCATAACCTAAATTAAATCCTGTATCAACCCCCTGAATTAGTTGAGTCATTCCTGCTATTGCAAACAATTCCGTATTAGCTACTGAATGTTCCATTCCTAAAAATACAAATGAAAATACTCCAAAAAACATTACAATAACTTTTCCAAAATCACTTGTTACATTTTGTGAATAAATCATTAACATTGCTACATTAATAAAGAAATTGGCAAAAATTGCTCGAATAAATAAATCAACAAAAGCCTTATTAGCAATATAAGCTTGTTTCATTTCTACAGAATGTTTCATAGAATCTACCATACCTGGTGTTAAGACTGTAGTAGCACTAATTAGTGCTCCTGTAAATAACCCACCTAGTAAATTACCCAAATAACAAAATACCAAAATCTTTAACATTGTAGAAAAGTTTATTTTTTGATAATATTTTCCAACAGTTGTAATCATCATATTAGAAGTTAATAATTCACTTTTAGTAAAATAAATAGCTGCCAAAACTAATGAGAACATCGTTGCTCCGGTCATCGTACCAACAACATTTAATTCATCGTTAAACCCCGCATCTAACCCCATAATTAATAAATATCCAAAAACAATTAAAACTCCTGCCATAAAAGCACGCATAATATATAAAGCAATTGCTTTAGAACTCATTTCTTCTTTAATACTAATATTTTCTAATGTATTATTAACAAATGCTTCTCCTAAAAAAATATTTTTCATCATTCCTCCAAAAAAGTTTATTGTATACTAGTATGTTACCTCTTTATAGTATAGCAAGTTTATTTTGATTTGTAAATAATTACATTAAAAAATGATATTGCTTAGCAATATCATTCTTAATTTATTTTATTAAATTTTTCTTTTTCATTCAGCTTTTATTTGTTTATTATAAAATGGTATTCCAATTAAAATAGCAATTATTGAAAAAATTATATAAATTAATCCATTTGTTCCTAATGTTCCATAAACTACTAAAAATCCCGAAATTGTAGCAATTGTTGAAATAAAAACAAAATATAATCTCTTGCTTGAAGTTTGTTCTTTTACTAATTTATTAACCATGATAAATAATATTATATAAAAGATATAATTTATCATAATTGGTAAAACTGATAAATCAAATCCTGTTTCTAAATTAGCAAAAATGATCTGATAATCTAATAATTGTTGGAAAATAAAATAAAATCCAACGATTGTAACACAAGTAATTAATGACTTTTTACTCATCATTTCTTTTTTATCACTAAAAGTATTTTTAACAACTCCGCTATCATAAAAGTTCTTTGGTATTCTTAAATATCCTAAAACCATTCCATTTAAACCACCATATACTGAAATAACTACAAAGGCTGTTATTAATTTTCCACCAATTGGTCCAAGTAATGTTTCTGCTGCTAATTCAGTATGGGCATCTCCTAATTGCATAATATCTGTTGGATTGACAATTTGGGTAATTCCAAAAAAGTATAAAACATATAAAATAATAATAATCGTTGTCCCAATTGCTAAAGCTCTTGATAAAGTTTTTTTATTTCCTTTTAATTCACGAGCAATATTAGTAGCAACAATCCAACCATCAAAGGCAAACGCAATGGCAATTAAAGCACTTAATGGATGTGCCCCAGCATTACTTAGATCATTTACTTGATTATTTACATAAACCCCAATATTAGAACTTTGTCCTGTAAAAAATAATGTTCCAATAACTCCAATCACAATTAAGGGAATTAATTTAATTATGGTGAACATAATTTGAACAATTCCACCTCCTTTAGGAGAACAAATATTGATAATAAAAGTTGCTAATAAAAATACTAAAGTTGAAATTGTTAAAAATATCGCTGAATCAATACCTAATAAAATTTCTAAATATAATCCTGTTACCATGGCTAAAACTACAATACAAGCGGGATAATAACAAACCATTGAAAACCAACCGACAATATAAGCAAATTTAGGACCAACAGCTTTTTTGGCATATCCTATTACGCCTGTATATTCTTCATCTTGTAAAGCATATTCTGCTATAGTTAATGCTCCAAATAATACTCCAATTCCAACAATTAAAAAGCCCATTACTCCAAATAACACATTTCCATTAACTGCTACTAATACATCATCAGCTTTAAACTCAATTCCACAACCAATAACAATTCCAATTACCATACTAATTGATGTAAAAAAACCATACTTCTTTTGCTTTGACATGCTTCTCCTTTGCGCTCGAGCTACAAATACGCAAAAAAAACCTATAAATAAAATAGGCTTTTTTTGTATAAACGTATAAATAAATTTTTTGATTTAAAATCATGAAATTTATTTTCTTTTAAATATGATAAATAATAATTTACTAAATTTAAATTTTCCACAAGCTATCCTTTTTTGTTTAGTATAGCATATATTTTTAGATAATGTCAAATTTATTTTCTTTTATAATATTTTTTAATAACTTTAAACATTTACAATATAATTAATTATTTGTTACAAAATACTAAATTTCTAAATATTTATTAATAAAAGCATCACGTTCTGAATTTTGTAAATTTTTGACATGAGATTTAGTCATTTTATCTGTATCATATTTACTTACTTGAATTAAATTATCTAATTGATTAATAACTTGTACTGAATGAGAAATAATAATCAACTGATTTTCTTTAGCAAATTTTTGTAATTTTTCTCCAACTTTTTTAGCAACTATTGAAGAAATTCCTTGATCTATTTCATCTAATAAGTAGACTAGTTTAGGTATATATTCATTAAAAACAATTTTTAAAATTAACATTATTCGGCTTTTTTCTCCACCTGAGGCAATTTGATCAATCGTTTCAAATTCATGCCCTTTATTTGTTTTAATTAAAATTTGAATTTGGTCAATCCCTTTAGCATTTGGAACACATTCTGTTATTTGAACTTTTATTTCAGCATTTGGCATTTGTAACTTTAAAAAATTTTGATTTACTTTATCGACTAAACTTACTGCTGTATTATACCTTTTAGTTTGCAAAGCTTTAGCACTTTTGTTTAATTTTATCTCTGTTTCTTTTACTGCTTTTTCAGCTTTAATAATTGCAAAAGAAATATTTTCAATTTTATCTTTTTCTTGTAATAATTCTTCATATTTATTTAACAAACCTTCGTAATCTAAATTATATTTTCTTTGTAATTTTTTTAATAAATCTAAAGACTTTAATACTTCTTCAATTTTTAAATCTTCAAAATCATTAATACTTTTAGCATGTTCGAAGGTTAAATCTTCAATTTCATAATAAATATTATTTATTTTTTTTTCAAAATTTGGTATTTGAATAAATTCACTATTATTTTTAATAATTTCTAACTTCTTATACACTTCATTTAAATTTGTTTCAATTAATTCATTTTGTTGCTTACTTTTTTGTTGTTGTTCAATTATATTTTTTTGTTTTAATAACACTTCTTCTGCTTCAATGTTTTGAATTGTTTGTAATTGCTCTAGTTTAAAATTTAAGATTTCTAATTGCTCTTCTTTATGTTGATCAATGTCATTTAATACTTTTAAATTTTTAAGCTGTTCTTCATAAATACGATATATTTCTTGGTAATGCTGTAAAGTATCTTCAGGAATTAATTCATCAATAATATTAATATGATTTTCTTCTTTTAAAATTTCATTAGTTGTATCTTGAACATGAATGTCAACTAGTTGTTCCGTAATTAATTTTAATTCTAATAATGTATAATTTTGCTCATTTATTTTAATAACACTTTTAGAATTTAAGTCTAATTTACGGTAAATTTTCACTTCATCTTCAACTGTTACAGGTTGTTTTAAAATTTGATTTATTTTATTTAAAGCACTAAAACTTATTTTTTTAAGTACTATTGTCATTTCTAACTCATAACAATCAGCACCTTTCATTATTAAGCGTTTTAAATTACGTTGTCCACATAAAACATTAATTGCTGAAAAAACGACACTTTTCCCCGCTCCTGTTTCTCCTACTAAGCCATTAGAACCTTCCAAAAAGTCTATATTTTGTTCTTCAAATAAAACAAAATTTTTTAACATTAGTTGTTTAATCATAATTAACACCTCCTCTATTAGTATTTTTTTACTTTTATATTCTGTTTTATTCAGTCATTTGTTCAAAAATTTCTAAATCTTTATTACGCCATTTCTTATCAACTCTAACTACTAAATCTAAATATATTTTTTGACCAAAATAATCTTCTAAATCTTGACGAGCATATTTTCCAATTTTTTTAACCATTTCTGCTTTTTTACCAATTACTATTCCTTTTTGGCTTTCTCTTTCAACATAAATTATCGCTTCAATATATACTTTTTTATTTGCTAAAGTTAATTCATTAACTTGAACATATACTCCGTGGGGAATTTCATCAAAAGTATTACGTAAAATTTTTTCTCGAATAATTTCTGTAATATAAAATTTTGTAGAAAAATCAGTTAATTGTTCGGCTGAATATAATGGAGCTTGTTCTGGTAAATAATTTTTAAGCGTTTTTAAAAAACTTGGTACATTTAATCCTTCTTTTGCTGAAATTGCAATAATTTCTTGAAATACAGCTTTTTCTTGTAATTGGGTAATAACTTGTAAGGCTTTTTCTTGTGTTATTAAATCAATTTTATTTAAACAAGCAATAAGTGGTGTTTTTTTATTTTGACTAATTTTTTTAATAATTTCTGTTTCTTTACTTCTAATTCCTACTTTAGCATCTAAAACATAAACTATTAAATCAACACTATGTAATGCTTCTTCTACTTGATTTTTCATATATACTTGTAATTTATTTTGCGGATTATTAATTCCGGGAGTATCAACAAAAATTATTTGTAGTTCATTATCTGTATGAATTCCTCTAATCATATTTCTTGTTGTTCCAACTTTATCCGAAGTTATCGCTACTTTAGCATCTAAAACTTCATTTAAAATTGTTGACTTTCCAGCATTTGGACTACCAACTATTGCTACATATCCACTTTTAAACATTTTCTAACTCCTTTTTTGTAAAAATATAAGGTACTAACTCTTTAATATTTACGGTTTGATATTCTTCTTGACAATTTACCATTAAAATTTCAACTTCTGTTGTAAAAAATTCTCCCATAACTTGGCGACAAATACAACAAGGATAAGTAAATTCTTGCATATTAGAAATTATTGCTATTTTAATAAAATTTTCAGCTTTTTCTCCTTGGGATAAGGCTGAAAAAATTGCACTACGTTCAGCACAATTTGTTGCTCCATAAGAAGCATTTTCTATATTTGTTCCATAGTATATTTTTCCTTGTTTGGTTAATAATGCTACACCAACAGGAAAATTAGAATAAGGCGAGTAGCTATTTTTCAAAGCTTGTTTAGCGTGTTTAATTAATTCAAAATTATTCATATTTACTCCGTAATAAGAAACAAGGAAGTTATTAATTCCTTGTTTTTAATAAGATATTTAATTTTAACATATTTTGCTAAGTTATAGTTAAACTTTTATAAAGTTTTATCCCCTTTTTTCCAATTAACCGGACACATTTCTCCTGTTTGTAAAGCACATAATGTTCTAATTATTTCTTCCACATTTCTTCCAATATTAATTGCATTTATTGTTGAATGTTGTAAAATTCCTTTATCATCAATAATATATAATCCTCTTAACGTTATCCCTTTTTCTTCGGCTAAAATTCCAAATTGTTCTGAAACAATATGATTTTTATCATCAGCTAATGGATAGTTTAATTTTCCTACTCCACCTGCTTTCACATCCATATTAATCCAAGCTTTATGTGCATTTTTAGAATCAGTAGAAACTCCAATAACTTCAGCATTATTTGCAGAAAATTCAGCATAAGACTCTGACATTGCTAATAATTCATTTGAACATAAACCAGTAAAATCCATGGGATAAAAAAATAATACAGTCCATTTTTTATTTTGGATATTTTCTGCTAGTGATACTGTTCCAAATGTTCCATCAGCCATTACTGCTTCCATTTCAAAACTTTCTACTTTTTCTCCTACTTTTACTTCACTTAAATAATATTGTTCTTCCATGATAATTCCTCCTAATAGTTTTCTTAAATTATAACATATCCTATAACTTTTTTTTAAAATTACATAATTTAATTAGCGTAAATTACTAAATAACATTTTACCACCTAAAGCAATAAAAAATAAACCAATCAAAATATCTCTAATATCAATCATAATTGCCCAATCAACAATAAATAAGGAACCAAAGGCAATTAGGATTATTCCATATATTGTATTACCTTCTTTGATGTTTAGTGTTCCCCAAATTATTAAAGCTATTTGCCATAGTAAATTAAACCACCATAAGTTGTCTAAAATAAAAGATAATCCTAATAACATTAAAATTATCCCAAATAAACTTTCATAATTTTTTGTAGCATATTTTGTTTCTTTTATTTCTTTCATATTTTTCATATTTTTACTTTTTCCCTATTTTAATTTATTGACAACTTCTGTTATATTTAATTCTTCTTTAATACTTCCTTGACGAATCTTAAACTCAATTATTCCATCAACAAATTTTCTTCCAATAATAATTTGTTTAGGAAGTCCAATTAAATCAGCATCTTTAAATTTTACTCCTGGTCGACCATCACGATCATCTAATAAATAAGTTATCTTATTGGCTTCTAAGTCCTTTATTAATTTATCAGTAAATTCTTTTTGGTCTTCATTTTTTTGATAATCTAACGGAATAATATGAACTTGATAAGGTGTTATAACTTCTGGTAAGACTATTCCATTATCATCTCCTGTTTGTTCAATTATTGTTGTTAAAACTCGACTTACTCCAATTCCATAAGAACCCATTGTTGGAATTTCATTTTTTTGTTCTTTATTTAAAAATCTAACATTTAATGCTTCAGTATATTTTTTACCTAAAGCAAAAATGTGTCCAATTTCAATTCCTTTTGTTATTTTTATTGGTGTACCATTTTTAGAAATTAAATCTCCTGCTTGAACTTTACGAATATCTACAAATTCATAAGTTTCATCTAAATTAATATTTTCTAAATGATAATCTTGTTCATTAGCTCCCGCAATTAAATTTTTTTTGAATTTTACTTCTTGATCAATTAAAACTTTAACATCTTGTGGTAAAGCTAAAGGTCCAATAAATCCAGGAATAACATTATGAGCTTGTAATAATTCGATATTAGCAGGAACTACTTCACTTTGAGCTTGACAAAGATTAGCAACTTTTGTTGTTTCAACCTCTTTATCTCCCATAACAAAAGTAATAACTAATTTACCATCAACATCATAAGCTACAGCTTTTAATAATTTACTTTTATCAAATTTATAAACACTTTGTAATTCTTCAATTGTTTTACAATTTGGTGTATGAATTTTGTTTAAAGTTTTAGGTTGTGCTTCCTCTTGAATATAATTATTAAATATTGGAGCTATTTCCACATTATAGGCTACTTCTTGCTTTTCTTCATACGCAATAAAGTCTTCACCAATTTCACTTAAAGCCATAAATTCATGAGAATATTGTCCTCCCATACTTCCATTATCTGCTTGGACAATTTTATAGTTTATTCCTAAACGATTAAAAATATTTTTATAGGCTTCATAGTAACTATCATAACTTACTTTTAATTCTTCATCAGTTTTATCAAAAGTGTAACCATCCATCATAATAAATTCACGACCACGTAATAAACCAAAGCGTGGTCTTCTTTCATCACGCATTTTAGTCTGAATTTGGTATAAATTTAAGGGGAATTTTTTATAAGAATTTAAATAATTTTTAACTAAATCAGTTACAACTTCTTCATGAGTGGGGGCTAGAGCAAACTGACGTTCGTGACGATCAGTTACCCGAAATAATTCAGCACCATAATTTCCCCAACGTCCTGAGGCTTCCCATAAATCAGCTGGTTGTAAAAAAGGCATTTTAATTTCATTAGCCCCAATTTTATCTAACTCTTCTTTTATTATTTGTTCAATCTTAAATAATAATTTTGTTGCCATTGGTAAATAAGTATAAATACCTGCCGCTGTTTGCTGAATATATCCAGCTTTTAATAATAATTGATGTGATTTAACTTGAGCTTCTGCTGGCACTTCTTTAATTGTTGGAATGTATAAATTTGATTGTTTCATTTTCTTCACTTTCTTTTAGATTTTTGCAATATTTTCTTTTTTATTTTCGATATAAAATTGTTCTTTATTATATTCAATTGTTGCAAAAATTAAAAATTGAATATCTTTTTCATAATAATACTGTTGAATTTGTGCTATTAAATTTAAGATGTCGGTATTTTCTCCTTCAACTGTTGTTTCAGAACAACCAATTTCATATTTTAACCCTGAATTTTTAATTATTCTTAGAGCTTCATCTACTAATTCATAATTTTTAGCACGACTTTCATAACTATTAGGCATTGCTTTTAAACTTGCTTGTACTAACATTATTTCTCCTTTTATTAAAATTTTCTTTTACTTAATATATTTTTTAAATATAATTAACTATTTAAAATTATTATTATATTTAAAGCTTATAAAAATGGTACTACTTGTTTTTTACGTGATACTACTCCTGGTAATTTAATTATATTTCCTTCAAGTTGACTATCAAATTTTTGTGCTACTTCATTTGCTAATTCTCCAATTACATAAGCAATTGAATCACTATTAACAATGTCAGTAATAATAAAAATAAAAGCTCCTAATTTATTATCTACTACTCTTTTAGTTATTTTTTCAATTAATTCTTCATTTCTTTGTGCTTGAACTTCTTTAATATCAACTGTATTAATTTGTCCAATTTCGTACTTGTTATTTTCAATTTCAAATACTTTTGTATCTAAATCTAATAATTTATTAGTAGTAAATTCTGCTAAATCCGTTCCTGCTTTTAGCATTTCCATTCCATAAGTATTTAAATCTAATTCAGCTATTTGTGCTAAGTCTTTTCCTACTTTAATATCTTTAGCAGTACATGTAGGTGATTTAAATAATAATGTATCTGAAATAATCGCACTAACCATTAACACTGCCATCTCTTTAGTTATTGTAACTTTTTCATTTTTAAATTCATCATATAAAACAGTAGTTGTACAACCAACTGGTTTAATTGTAATATCAATGGGGTTTTTAGTTTCAAAGTTAGCTACTCGATGATGGTCGTACACCGCCACAATATTTGCTTCTTTAATATTTTTTATTGACTGACTAAATTCATTATGGTCAACTAAAACAACTTCTTCATTCGTAACTTCTGTTAATAACTTCGGCTCTGGCATCTTTAAATAATTCAAAACATAAATAGTTTCTTTATTTAAATCTCCTAAACGATAAGGAGTTACTTCATTACCTAACTGTTGCTGTCCTAAAGCATAAACAAGTGCTGAACATATTGTATCAGTATCTGGATTTTGATGTCCAAAAACTATTTTTTTCATATTATCTCCTCTTTTATTTACTGTACTAATTATAACAATTATTTATTATTTTTTCATTACTTATTTGTTGAACCAAATCCACCAAGACGTTCAGTTGTTACATCATCTTGATCAGTTGTTAAATATTTTTTAAAAATTCCTTGAACTAAACGTTCATCTTGAGCAAAAGTAATATCTTCATTTGTATTATTTTTTAAGAAAATAATAATTTCTCCTTCATTTTTAGGATTATTATAATAATCACTATCAATGATTCCAACAGTATTTAACATTGAAATTCCTTTAATTCCTAGTGAAGAACGAACATGAATTTCTAAAACTTCATCTGCTAACATATAAGCTTTAATTCCAGTTGGAATTTTACAAGCTTCTTTAGCCTTTATTACAATTTCTTCAATATTATAAAAATCATATCCCGCACTTGTTTTTGATCCTCTTTTAGGTAAGTTAATTTTTAAATCATTATACTTTGTTACTACTTCAAATCCTCGTTGTTTCATATTTCTCCTTTTTTTATACTTTTATATTTGTTTAATTACTACTTCTTTATCATAAAATACCATAATATATTTACGAATTTCTTGAGCTTGACTACTTTTTAGTAAAGTTTCATACTCTTGGGCTTCTATTTGATTAACACCAATCTTAATCAATTTAGCAATATCTTTACTCTCTTTAGCTCGTTTAAGTTCAATAATAATTCCTAATTCACTATTATGTATAGGATATAAACATAAGTCTAAATAACCCTTACCACTCTCCACATTAGATAACACTTGATGATTGGTTGCTGTTGATAATAAAGCTAACATCACGCCATGGTAAAAGTCTTCTCGTTTATCTCTAACTGACATATTTTGTAAAACTTTGTCAATATTAGTTTTTATCATTTTTAAATTATTAGTTATTAATCCTAAATGTATCTGTTCAAAGATTGAAGTATTTATTGCATATTGTTCTTTGAAATAGTTAATAATAGTCTTTTGATAAATCTCTTTTACTTCTTCA
>JBKDZV010000090.1:0-10936 GCA_047971455.1 Mycoplasmatales bacterium
AGTAATAATGGAAAAAGTAACTAAAAAGTTTGGTGAATTTAAAGCTAATGATAATGTGAATTTAGAAGTAAAGCAAGGAGAAATTCACGCTATTTTAGGAGAAAATGGTGCTGGTAAATCAACTTTAATGAATAGTTTATTTGGACTTTATGAAATTGATGAAGGACAAATTTCAATCAATGGACAAGTTGAGACAATAACTTCGCCAATTAAGGCTCAACAATTAGGTATTGGAATGGTACATCAACATTTTATGTTAGTTAAAACTTTTTCAGTTTTACAAAACATTATTTTAGGTAATGAGCCTACCAAACTAGGAAAATTAACTTTAAAGGATAGTAGTGTTAAATTACAAGAACTAGATAGTAAATTTCATTTTAATTTGGACATAAATGCTAAGGTATCGTCTTTAACTGTTGGACAAGAGCAAAAGATTGAAATTTTAAAAGTTTTGTATAAAGATGCCAATATTATAATTTTTGATGAACCAACGGCAGTATTAACTCCTCAAGAAACAGAAGAATTTTTAAACATTATGCGCAAATTAAAACAAGAAGGTAAAACGATAATTTTAATTACTCATAAATTAAATGAAATTAAAGCTGTAGCTGATAATTGTACAATTATTAGAAAAGGGCAAACAATTGCCACTGTAAAAGTTAGTGAGATAAATGAAAATGAATTAGCTAATATGATGGTAGGAAAAACAATTGATTTACAAGTAGCTAAAGCTCCAGCACAAGAATTAGGAAATATTTTAAAAATAAAAAATTTAAATTATCAAAATGAGGCAAAAATTCAAAAAATCAAAAATATTAATTTGGACATAAAAAAAGGTAAAATTTTAGGAATAGCAGGGGTTGATAATAATGGTCAAAAAGAATTAATCAATTGTATTACTGGGGTAATAAAACCAACAAGTGGTGAAGTCATGTATGTAAAGGATGGTCAAGAAACTAATTTAGTAAAAAAAGCTATTAAAGATATTAATAAACAAATTATTTCTTATATTCCAGAAGATCGCTTAGAAGAAGGATTAATAGGAGAATATAATTTAGCAGAAAATAGTGTCTTGATTCAATATAAAACAAAAGAATTTGCTAAATTAGGTTTATTAAATAAATCAGCAATAGCCGAACATGCCACTAAAATATTAAAAAAATATGATGTAAGAAGTTCGAAAGGAATTTTAAATAAAGCCAATGAACTTAGTGGAGGTAACCAACAAAAGCTGATTATTGGTCGTCAAGTAGAATTAGATGCTGATATTCTTGTTGCTTATCAACCAACACGTGGAGTAGATGTAGGAGCAATCAAAGCCATTCATGAACAATTAGTTAAACAACGTGATTTAGGTAAAACAATAATTTTAATCTCAATGGAATTAAACGAAGTTATGTCCTTAAGCGATGAAATTGCGGTTATTCATGATGGAGAAATTATTGATAAAGTTGATGCTTTAGGTATAACAAAAGAAGAAATCGGATTAATGATGGCTGGAAAGAAGGTAAAAAATGCTAAATAATAAAAAAATTTTTTTATCTTTATTAGGGGTAATAATTGGGATAACCTTAGGTTCTATTTTAGTAGCTTTAACAGGAAATGGGCTACTAACTTTAAGCCAAGGATTAGTTAAGGCTACAATAGGAAGTACATATTATATGGGTGAATGGTTAATGAATGCTTCGATTTTAATTTTAACTGGACTATCTGTAGCATTTGCCTATCGTGCCGGAATATTTAATATTGGAGCCGAAGGACAATTTATTGTTGGCTCAATGGTTGCAACAATTATTGGAATAATTCCTGGAATTCCTTGGGGGATTCATGCTTTATTAGCAGTACTTTTAGGAACTTTAGCTGGAGCTTTGTATGGAATGATTCCTGGAATTTTGAAGGCTTATTATCGAGTTAATGAAGTTGTAGTAACAATTATGTTAAATTGGATTGCTTTATATTACACCAACTATTTAATAGCCAATGTATTTAATGGGAAAAGTACTATTAAAACTAAGCCACTTCAAGAAAGTGCTTCGTTAGGTTCAGATTTTTTAGCTAATTTATTTGATGGTGCTAAAATGCATTATGGATTTATTTTCGTTATTTTAGCTTTAGTGGCTTATTGGTTTATTTTGGAAAAAACAACTTATGGTTTTGAATTAAAAGCTGTAGGATTTAATCGAACAGCTGCTAAATATTCTGGAATTAATGAAAAAAAAGCAATTATTTCTACTTTAATGATTTCAGGAGCTTTTGCTGGATTAGCTGGAGCAATCTATGCTTTAGGAGCTGTTGATGCTCTATCAACTGTAGCTGTCTTTAGAAATTATGGTTTTGATGGAATTACAATCGCCTTTTTAGGACAATTTAGCGCAGTTGGAATGAGTTTTGCGGCCTTATTAATAGCTGGACTTAGAAGTGCTGGAAATATCATGTTAGGTGTCCCTAAAGAAATAATTGATATTGTTATTTCTATAATTTTATTATGTAGTATTTTAATACCGGTTCTTGGAAAAAAACGCAAAGGGAGTAAATAATGAATAATTTATTACATTTTGTGGTCTCATCAATTATTGCTGCTTCGCCATTAATAGCTGCTGCTTTAGGTGGGATGTATAGTGAAAAATCTGGGATTATTAATATTGGTTTAGAAGGGATAATGACCTTTGGAGCCTTTTGTGCCGCTATAGCTATTGTCTTTTTTGAGCAGTTAATTGGAGTTGGGGTAGGAAGTCTAATTTTAGGATTAGTAATTGGAATTTTAGGAGGACTTTTATTTGCCTTAATTCACGGTATATTGACTATAACTTTTAAAGTTGATCAAATAATTTCGGGAACAGTTATTAATATTTTAGGTTTAGCTTTAGCCCTGTTTTTAACTCAAATAATTACTGGAGGAACAGCTTCAACAAATTATCGTAATTCATTTCCTTTACGTATTGGAAATATTCCCATAATTTGTATTTTAATTATTTTATTAGTCCCATTATCTTATTATATTATTAACTATACTAAGTGGGGATTAAGAGTAAAAGCTTGTGGAGAAAACCCTAAAGCTGCTAAATCTGTAGGAATTAATGTTAATAAAGTACGAATGCAAGCTGTATTAGTTAGTGGAATTTTTGGAGCAATTGCTGGTTTTACGCTAGTTAATACTGTAAGTGGAAATTTTTCTTCATCAACAGTGGCTGGAAAAGGATTTATTGCCTTAGCAATTTTGATTTTTGGCCAATGGCGTGCTTGGGGAATTTTATTAGCTGGACTTTTATTTGGGGCCTTATCAACATTGTCAGTTAGTGCTCCACGAATTTTTACTGGCGATAATTCTTTACCAATCATTATTTTATTAATCATTGGAATTTTAATTATCATAAGTATTTATTTTTTCAAAAACAGCTTATATCGTTTATTAGTATCAATTATTTTATATTTAATTATATTATTTGTTATATTTAATAATAAACAGATTCCTTCAGTTTATTTTGATATTTTTCCTTACATAATAACAATTATTGCTTTAACATATTATTCTAAAAACTCTCAAGCTCCGACAGCTTTAGGAGAGTCATAAAAATTTTACATTATATAATATCATAATTTGGATGATAGTCTCTACCCTTTACCGTAATAAAGGCCTATAATGATAATAAACAAAGGATTTTATTTATTAAAATTTAAAGTTTATATCATTAAAAGATATAATTTTTAAAAAATAAATAAAATTTTTTTAATAAATTGCTATACTATTATTTGGATATACTTTACTAATCAGTCAATCATATCTCTATTAATTGACATTTTACTTACGAAACTTAGTTTCACCTGTAGTTTAAAAAATAAAAAGCGAGGAAAAAGATGAAGAAAATTAGTTTTTTAGCAGTTTTAGTTTTTTCAATAATTTTGTTACAAGGATGTGGAGCGACTACAACTCCTACAGAAAATGTTAATCCCTGTAATAATGATAATGTTAAAATTGGAGTTTTAACAGATACAGGAGGATTAAACGATAAATCATTTAATCAAGGAACGTGGGAAGGTATTCAAGAATATTGTACAGAATCTTCAATTGGGGCGACAACTTTAGAATCAAAACAAGAAACAGATTATATCCCTAATTTAACAACTTTAACAAATACGGATGGAATAGAAGTAGTAGTAGCTATTGGTGAAACTTTACAAAATCCAGTTTATGAAGTTGCAAAAGATAATCCAGATACAAAATATATTTTAATTGATGGACAACCAACTGATGCTAATGAAGAAATTCAACCATTGGATAACGTAAGTAGTTTCTTATTTAATGAACAAGAATCAGGATATTTAGTTGGATATATAGCTGGAACAATGACTGAAACTAATAAAGTTGGATTTGTTGGAGGAATGGAAATAACACCAGTACAAAAATTTGGATGGGGATTTGTGCAAGGGGTAAATGCCGCTAATCCAGATTGTGAAGTTCAATACCAATACAGTGGAAGTTTTTCGGATACTTCAAAAGGTCAACAAATAGCAGAAAGCATGTATGGAAGTGGAGTTGATATTATTTTTTCAGCAGCTGGAGGAGTAAATGATGGAGTACTAAATAGTGCCAAAACTCGTGTTAAAGGTGGTGAAAAAGTTTGGGTTATTGGAGTAGATAGAGATATGTATGAAGATGGATTATATGCTGATGAACATTCAGTTATTTTAACATCAGCCGTTAAAAAAGTAGGAGCAGCAGCAAAACAAGGATTAGAAGAAGTATTTAATGATGAATTTAAATCAGGAGCAACAACTCTAGGATATAAAGAAGATGGTGTTGGTTTACCAGAAGAAAATCCTAATATTACAGATGAAACAATTATTACTGATGCTAAAGCTAGTTTAGAAGCAACAGATGTTGCTGATAATTTAGCAGATACACAAAAAATAGTAACTGATATGAATATATCAGGAGACTTATAAATCGTTATATAATATCATAATATGGTTGATAGTTTCTACCCTTTACCGTAAATAAAGGCCTATAATGATCATAAGAAAAATTTTATTTATTAAAATTTAAACTTATATCATTATAGGATATAAATTTGGAGGAAAAATGAATAAAATTTTTTTATGTTTAAATAAGTATTTTGAAATAGAAAAAAGAGGCTCAAATATTAAAACCGAAATTATTGCTGGAGTAACAATCTTTTTATCAATGGTTTATGTATTATTTGTTATACCAGAGACTTTATCTCAAGGAGGAATGGAACAAGGTGCTGTGTTTACTGCTACTGCTTTAAGTGCTGTGATTTCTACTTTATTAATGGGACTTTATGCTAAATATCCAGTAGCTTTAGCACCTGGAATGGGAATGCAAGCTTTTTTTACATATGGGATAGTTTTAGGTTCAGGATATACATGGCAAGAAGGATTATTTGCAATTTTTGTATCAGGTTTATTATTTATAACTTTAAGTGTAACTGGTTTGAGAAAAATAATAATTAATTCTATTCCGAATGTATTAAAACATTCAGTAACAATTGGAATTGGGTTATTTATTGCCTTTATTGGAATGCAAAATGTGGGAATTATTGTTGGAGATCCTGACACAGTTGTAGCGTTAGGAGATTTTAGCAATCCAGTAACATTATTAGCATTAATAGGGATTATTGTTACCTTTGTCTTAATTGTTAAAAATTCAACATTTGCAATTTTTATTGGAATGATAATTACTGCTGTTATTGGAATAATTTTCCAATTTTTAGGATTAGATGTTGGAATGACTGCCCCAAGTGGAATCGTTGCTTCTCCACCAAGTTTAGAACCTATCTTTGGTCAATTATTTGATGTAAATATAGGCGAACTATTAACAGATTTTAGTTTTTGGGTTATTATAATATCAGTATTATTTGTTGACTTTTTTGATACCGCTGGAACAATTATGGCAATTGGTTCAGAAGCTGGATCATTAGATAAAGATGGCCAAATTAAAGATAGTGATAAAATATTATTAGTTGATTCAATTGGAACAACAGTAGGAGCCGTAATTGGTGTTAGTTCAGTAACTTCTTATGTTGAATCATTAACAGGAGTTAAAGCTGGAGGAAGAACTGGGCTTAGTGCTGTAGTAGTTTCAATTTGTTTTTTAATTGCTTTATTATTTTCTCCATTATTAGTAGTTGTCGTTTCTTCAATAACAGCCCCAGCTTTAATTACTGTAGGAGCGTTAATGGCGATGAATAATGCGAAAATTGATTATTCAGATTTTACTAATGCCGCTACAGCCTTTTTCACTTCAATAATTATGTTATTATCATATTCTATTTCAGCTGGATTAGCAGCCGGATTTATTATTTATACAATATTAATGACTGTTCAAGGGAAAAAACAATCAGTATTACTTTACATATTATCATTTATTTTCCTATTATATTTCTTTATTTAAAACAATAAAATAAAGAATAATAAATTAAAAGGGCTTCTTGTCAAAGTATGTAAATAAAAGCTAAAATATTTAAAATAGGATAGAGAATAATCTAGTAAAATTTTTACTAGATTATTTTATTCATAACATAATAATTAACGCATTTTCAAATAAGTGCGGTATTTTTATTGAAATATATTTTTATTTATGTTATGATATACAAGTAAATACAAAAACTTAAATTTTTATAGAGGAGATTAGATGAAAACAAAACAATTTCAAGCAGAATCAAAACAATTATTAGAACTTATGATACATTCTATTTATTCAAATAAAGATGTGTTTTTAAGAGAATTAATATCAAATGCTTCAGATGCGTTAGATAAAAGACACTTTTATTCAATTCAAGATGATAAGTTTAAATATGAAGAATTATTTATGGAAATTTTATTAGATAAAGCTAATAAAACTATTACTTTAAGTGATAGTGGATTAGGAATGAATGCAGAAGATTTAGAAAACAATTTAGGAACAATTGCCAAAAGTGGATCTAAAGAATTTATTCAAAAAATGCAAGAAAATAAAGACAATATGGATGTAAATATTATTGGACAATTTGGAGTAGGATTTTATTCTTCATTCATTGTAGCGGATAAAGTAACTGTAACTACTAAAAAACCAGGATTTAATGCTTTTAAATGGGAAAGTGCAGGGGTTGATAGTTATAGTATTGAAGAAACAACAAAAGCCGAAGTAGGAACAGAAATTGTCTTACATTTAAAAGATGATGAAGATATTTTAGCCTTTATTGATCAATATAAAATTCAAGAATTAATTAAACGTTATTCAGATTATGTAAAATATCCAATTTATATGAATTTTGAAGAAACTAAAACTACTGGTGAAGGCGATGATGCTAAAGAAGAAACAGTAATTGAAAGAAAAATTTTAAATTCCCAAAAAGCATTATGGAAAAAAGCGAAAAAAGATGTAAAAAAAGAAGAATACAATGAATTTTATAAAGCTAAATATCATGATTTTACTGATCCATTACATGTAATTCATTCTAAAGTAGAAGGAACATTTAATTATGAATTATTATTATTTATTCCTGAACAAAAACCATTTGATTATAATTCACCAACTTTTAAAAAAGGAATTGATTTATATTCAAAAGGAATATTAATTGATGATACTTTAGACTATTTAATTCCCGATTGCTTTAATTTTGTAAAAGGATTAGTAGATTCTCAAGATTTAAATTTAAATATTTCTCGTGAAATGTTACAAAAAGATGCTACTGTAAGTAAATTAACAACTAATATTGAGAAAAAAATTCAAAAAGAATTATTAACATTACAAAAGAAAAAACGTGAAGAATATAATAAATTATTTGATAATTTTGGACGAAGTATTATTTTTGGAATGTATGACGAATATGGAAAAAATAAAGATTTAGTTAAAGATTTAGTAATGTTTAAATCTTCATTAAATAATGAATATGTAACCTTAAAAGAATATGTTGAAAAAAATAAAGAACAAAAAGAAATTTATTATGCTGTTGGTGAAAGTATTGAAAAAATCGAACAAATGCCAACAATGGAAAAAATTAAAGAAAAAGAAATAGAAGTATTATATTTCTTAAATGATGTTGATGAGTTTGCTATTAAAATGTTAATGAACTATGATGAAAAAGAATTTAAATCAATTACAGATGCTTCAATTGATCTAGATTCAAAAGAAGAAAAAGAAAAAATTGAAAAATTAAAAGAAGAAAATAAAGATTTATTAACAAATTTAAAAGAAGCTTTAAAAGATGTAGTATCAGATGTTAAATTAACAAATAAATTATCTGACAGTGCAGTAACAATTTCTGGTGGAGAAGGACTATCATTAGAAATGGAAAAAATGTTAGCACAAATGCCAGATGGAATGGGACAAAAAGCAACAAAAGTATTAGAAATTAATCCTAATCATCCATTATTTACAGCATTAAATAAAGTAAATAATAACCAAGAAGAATTGACAAAATATGGTAAGTTATTATACCAACAAGCAATGTTAACTGAAGGATTTAATTTAGAAAATCCTAAAGAATATGCACAAATGTTGGACGAATTAATTATTAAATCAGTTAAGTAAAAAATTATATAGTGATAAAAAAGAATAAAAGTACCGAAAATTATTAAGTTTAGTATTTAAAAACAATCTAATAAAATATTAGATTGTTTTTTTTGTTATATAAAAGCTTAAAATAACCTTAATTTATAAGATAGTTGTAAAAGAAAAAAAGAGAAGAATTAAGTATAAAAAAAGAATAGTAAGTTAGAATTTGGTATAGGAGAAATAATGAGAGTAAAGAAAAAAGTAATAATTGCGGTAAGTATAGTGTTAGTTATTTTTAGTATATTTATCATAACTATTATAAATATAGTTACTAGTCCTTTATTTAATGTGGATATGTTAAATATTGATAGTTACAATATTTATGGTGAGAGTTTAAATATAAGTGTAGATAATAGCTTTGTTAATAGTTTCATTTTTAAAAGTATTAATAAAAATAATTCTTTAGAACAGACTATAACAACTACTGAGAAAATTGATTCTGGAATAGAACCAGTTGATATTCAAATAGGAGAATATTATATTTTTACTAAAGATAATCAATTATTATATAGTGAAGACATAATAAATGAAACATATTATACAATAACAAGAGATAATAAAAATTATAAAATTGAATTTTTTACAAATAAAAAAGGATATTTAGTTTATAAAAAAAGTCTAAGTAAATTACCAGAAGATGAATATGACATTATCATTGATCCAGGACATGGTGGAGATGATGTAGGAGCTATTGGTGTTGATGAAATAACTTACGAAAAAGATATTAACTTAGAAATTAGTCAATATTTAATGGAAGAATTAAGTAATTTAGGATATAAAGTAGCAATAACTCGAGATATTGACGAAAACCCTGGATGTGAAGGAGTACAGAACTATTGTGAAAATGGAAGAGTAGACCAAGTGTATGAAAAAAACGCTAAAATAGTATTATCAATTCATAACAATGCTGGAGGGGGAAGTGGATTTGAAATATATGATTCTTCTTTTAGTTCGCATACATTGGCAAGAAAACTTGTTGAGACTCTAGCAGAATATTTTACTATTTCCGATAAAGAAACTGATTTAACAGAATTAGGGATATATAATCCCTTATATGAAGGAGTAGATTATTATTTTATGATACGTGAAACAGGAGGATTAGCAACTCAAGGTATATCAGAAGATAATGAAAATAATAATTCAACTCAAGGTGCAGAAGGATTTATTTTAGAGCTAGAATATTTAGATACTTACGTTGATTTAGAAGTATTATTAGATGAAAATAATCAAAAATTATTAGCACAACTTATAAGTGAGGCCGTAAATAGCTATATCAATGGAGAATAAATTATTAGTAAAAAAAGATGTAGAATACTTAATAATTAAGCTATTGCTTTTAAAAGTATTTTATGTTATACTAATAAGGTATTATGGCGGATATGGCGAAGTGGTTAACGCTCCGGTTTGTGGTTCCGGCATTCGCGGGTTCGATTCCCGTTATCCGCCCCATTTATCAAATAAAAATAGTATTTAAGACCTTTAGAAAAGATTTTAAATACTATTTTTATTTTAATAATTTGCAAATAAATTCTGATACTTTTTATGGTACAATATATTTATAAGAAAAATGTAAAAAGAGGTGCGAATGCAAAACTTAGATAATATAATACAGCTAATACAAGATAATGGACAAGAAAAGTATAAAGATGATATTATAAAAATTATTAAAGCTTTATATAACGTAGTCTTTACGGAAGAAGAAAAGTATCAAGAAATTATTGAAAATATTGATGAATATGAAAAAGAAAAATATGAATTAACTAAAATTATTAATAATTTAGATAATATAAAAATAATTAGTGAATTTTCTAAAATTTGTGATGGATTACAAAATAATAAGATTTATCAAATTTTAGAAAAACAAATAGTAAAAACTAATATTATAAATTATTATGATAATTTAAAAACTTATCGTCAATTTTTAGAATACATTGAAAAATTTGATTTGGAAGAGATTAAAAGCCGTAAAAAAGATTTATACGAACAAGAAAAAAAGATGTTTTATCAAAAATATACATTAGAAAAATTTAAAAATATAACATTAGAGCAATGGGCAAAAGGAGAATCAGGAGAGTATTTTAGTAACTATATTGAACGAAGAACTCATTTTGTTGGAAGTGGACATTTATGAACAAGTAAAAATAAGATATTTTACTATACTAATGGAGTATATAAAGTAGATGATAAAGTTCAAGACTATTATGTCAATCAAGGCATTATAAGTATTGATAAACAATTTATGATATTTAAAAAGAAATTACTAACATTAATAAATACACCAAGTGATAAATTAGCTAATTTTAACTTTGCTGAATTAATTGGTAAAAATGTTATGACTTCTAAAATATACAATTTATATTCTAAGACACCAACATTATA
>JBKDZV010000091.1:0-4133 GCA_047971455.1 Mycoplasmatales bacterium
AATTGCTGAGCTTAATAAACTAGTCGTTAAAGTTCAAGTTTTAATTAAAAAATTAAATCAAATTACTAATTCAAGTACTGTACAAACTATTAAAAAATTAATTCAAGCTTACAAAAACGGAACATTAGACGATATTATTAAAGATAAAATTATTAATTCTGATATTGGTCAAAAATTAAATAATCTTATTAATAATCTTAACACTCTTACTTGGGATGATGTTCATCAATTTCTTTTACAAGCTGTAGCAGATTCTTGTTGAGGCGAAAATATTCAAGAACTTATTGATAAAGTTAATAGTACTGTTGATGATGTCCAAGCTTTAATTGACAAATTATTAACTAATGTTGAAGAGGATTTTGATTTTAATACAGTAGCTAATGAAGATGGCAAAGTTGTTTTACCAGATGGTACACAAATAAGTGCTAGACTATTAAATGCTTTAGATCTTGAAATCACCTATACTTACGATAATAAAGGAACTAAATTAAACACTAAAGATGACACCTTAGTAATTAATCAAATTGCTATTGGCTTAGAAGCCATTGGTAATAAAATTTATCTAGGAAGTGGAGTTCTTAGCGATAAAATAATAACTGGTAAAAATTGCATTACACTTAATACAATGATTCCTATCGTTAATTCAACCATTTAGCTTTAAATAACTAGACTTCTAAATTTAGAAGTCTTTTTTTTATGAAATATAAAACTTTGAGCTATTTTATTTTATAATTTTTTTATTAGCGGATTACTATATTTACTACTCTAACTAGCCAAACATAAAAAATGATAGTGTATATAAAAGCATTACCATAGAGTGATAAACTGTTAGTGGATAAGTTCCTCCAATTGCTTCTCGTAATAGATTAATAGCATTAGTAGAAGGTAATAGGCGATTTATCATTTGAAAACAAGAACTTGATACTTGAATTAGGAATTTTCCTCCACCACCAGAAATTAATAAAACTAGTAAAATAACCACTAAAGCTTTTTCTGTCAAATTCATTAATTTCATTATATCTCCATAGTCTTTTTTTATCCATGATGGATACCTAATATCTATTAGACATTATTTAAAAAAAAGTAAAGCTAAACTTTACTTTTCTAAACTATTTAGTTACTGAAGATAGGTATTATAACAAACTTATACTACTTTATATATTAGGTTTATTTAATATGTAATAAGTTTAATTAAAAAAAGACAAACTCAATGTTTATCTTCTAATTTAACAAAATTTATGTTGTAAAATTTATATTATACTTAATAGCAGTAATTTAGAATTTAAATAGTTTCTTATTTATAACTATTGTAACATCATTTTTATTCTAGCAATATCTCCCATATTACTTTGATTATTTAAACTCACATTAACTTCATCTTCATTTTTAATAACTTCATCTTGTAAATCATTATTTAAGTTTTCGATATCAGTTTGTAAATTATTTGTTTGTTGAATAGTTGATACATCAACTGTATCTTGTGGTTGGACTTCTCCTTTAGTTTGTAAATTCTCTACTGCTATTCTTGTAATCTTATCAACTTTATCAGTTATTTTTGTACTATTTTGTTGCATTAACATCCCCCAAGTACTTTTTAAATCTGGATAGTTTCCTTCATTTACATTAGTAGTATCCCAATTATCCCAGGTTGTATATAAACTAGTATTTGCTAATTCACTATAATTTTTAGATTTAGCATTCCAAATATTACCACTATTTTCTCCATCAGGAGCTATATTTCCACTATTATCAGGTATTGTATTACTATTTAATCTTGAATTATTATTAAAATAGGTATTGTTCAAGGAAAATTGATTTTCTTGACCTCCAATCATCGCCATACCACTGATTAAATCCGGGTATAACTGTTGTGATTCAAAATTAATATCAAAAATAAAATTGTTTATATCAATACTAGCACTATGTGATTGCCAACCATTTAAAACTCCTCCAGCGTTGACCACATCAGTTTGGATATTTCCACTGAAAATAATGTTGTTTAAGTGAGTTGTCTCTAATGAATTAGAGCGGAAAAAAGAAGTAAAAATATTTTTTGCTTTATCAGTTTGATTATCAGTACTATCTTGACTTGTTGCATAATTTTGAACATCAATATCTACCATTTTTAAATTATTATAAGTTTGACCAATAGCATTTGAAGACGTTAAAGCTAATTTATAAATTTCTGTATTTTCAGCTAAAGATACACCAGAAACAACAATATTATCTAAATTTAATGTTCCATCATCCAATATTAACCCTTCATAATTATTATTAGATGATTCCCCATTTTCTATTGCCGAATATACATATTTTCCATCATATAAATTTGTAATGGTTTCTGAAGGAATTACTTCATACCCTGAATCAAAACTAACATTATTATTTAAAACAATATTGTTTACTACAAGATTACTTAAGTTAAGCGATTCAGCTTTAGAAAATAATCCTCCACTACCTCGACCATAATGCTCCCCACTAGATTCTGTTCCTAAATAACGCTGAACACCAATATTTAAATTACTTAAGTTATTCCCTTGACCATCAATATTACCAATAAATTTATCAGACTTTGTTTTAGAACTAGCAAAAATATTTGCGGCAAATTCATACTCTGGCATATATAAATAGTCTGAAAATTTACCAATTGGAGCAATTATATCATCTAAATCTCCGCTTACTCCGTCAGTTGATACATTCACCCCATCCCGATCAGCATCTTCACAATTAATGTTTCTTTGCAAAGCAAAAGAAGAACCGTTATTATAATAACGAATATCATTCCAACTAAAACCATAATAATACATTGTATCTAATGAGGACAAAGGGTTATTGGTATAAGTTAAATCTAAAGCTTCAGTTTTATTATTTAAATAATCATTATATAACGTTAAGTAAATATTACTTTCTCCTGTTGTATAATCACTCATATTGGTTTCAGTATTTTTACAAGTATAAACCCCTTTATATCTTCCACGATTATCTGCTGTTGTATTATCTGCTATGCCATCACTTGTCTCAGCACCATCAATTACTCCATTACCATCAAGATCATTATTTAGCATATTACCATAACCATCTACTGTATAAATATCACTATAATTTTCTTCACTATCAATAATATCATTACTATTTGCATCATTCCATAAAATAATTTCTGTATCATCTTTTAAATTATTATCATGGTCTTTGCTCTCATCATAAGTTATTGATTTTACTACATATTGATCTAAATTAGTAGCATAATAATAAGTTGGTCTTATTCTAAGATAAATATCCATTCCAAAATCTGGGTTAGGTGCGGTTATATATCCAATCATATTTCCTAAATCTTCAGTTACTACTCCTGAGGCTATTCTTCGTACATCAATTGAAGTTATTTCATAAGTTGCTGGTAATTTAATTGTCATTTTTAAAGTTATATCATCAACTAAAATATTAGGATTTCGTTCAATACTTTGTTCTGTCGCATACGAAGTGTTATTAGTATCATTATAATCCCATTCTACTCCTGTATTTATAAAACTAAAGCCTGTTGTTCTTCCATAATACTTAGAACTTGTATTAATTAATGAATCACTACCGACAAATTCATCAGGATTTAAAACATATTCATCATATCCTGCAGCAATAACTTCGTCATACGTTACAATCCCGTCTGCTCCTGCTAAAGAATTATAAATATTTAACTGTTCTGAAGTTGCTTTAGTTAATCCAGTTATTTTGTCAGTCTGTACTGGATAAACAATATTATTATCTTTTACTATTTGCACTCCGGCAGTTGTTGGAACATCTAATAATTCTGGAACTTGTTCTCGTACTTCAGTATCTAAACTAGATGTTCCCACTACTTCTTTAACAGTTGGATAATATCCTTGATTGATTGTTCCTTGCTTATCATCACTAGATTCATCAAGTGGATCTCTATCTCCAATTGGATTTATAGCATCATACATATTTATATTCCAATTTTTACCATTATCACCTTTAAATAGATTATTTGTCCACCAAGTTGCCGTATTAATTGTACTAGTACTTACTTTATTAGGGGCTTCACTTGTTGTAGAATTATTATGACTTAATTTATCATCTTCTCCAAAACCACTTTGAATTACTCCAGCCGCTGTCCAATT
>JBKDZV010000092.1:0-6280 GCA_047971455.1 Mycoplasmatales bacterium
GCATTCTTATTAGTATGTTTTATAAGATTAGTTAATTATCATTATACAAAAAAACACCATTTAGGTTTAGAATCAGCAATTTTATATTGACATTTCGTAGACTATGTATGATTATTAGTGTTTGCTATATTTTACTGTTGAGCATCATAATATAAGCAAATATCTATTGGGCTACCGAGCTAAATAAAATTATAGAGATATTTGCTCTGAATAATAATTTAGTAGGTATGTTTAATTTAACTTTCATACATATAGAGCCGTAGGCTCTAAAAAGGGGGTAGGAACTTAAATTAGAGGGCCTACCCTTCTTTAAAAAACTCAAAAAGCTATAACTAGATATGAGAGGATTAAATATAGTTAGATTCTTTGAATCTAAATATATGAGAGGATTAAATATAGTTAGATTCTTTGAATCTAAATCCATACGGTAAATTCTAGCTACTATATTAAAAATATGAAAGAATTAAATATAGTTAGATTCTTTGAATCTAAAGCCATACGGAAAAATTTAGCTTCTATAATTAAAATATAAGATTAAGAAAAAAAAAAAGTCTAAGCTACAAGTTGGGTATAAATTAATGGGGTTCGTTTCTTGCCCTTACAACAGTAGCTACAGAATAGAATGAATATATACAGATTCTTCGAATCTAAAATATGGAATTAAGAAAAAAGAAAGTCTAAGGGACAAGTAAGATATAAAGAGAAGGTAAAACTAATTTAATTAAAAATAATATAATAGGAGTGGAAAATTAAAAGAATTGAAAGACTTATTTTAATTTAATCCAAAAAAGGAAATAGGGCCCCATATACAAGTATTATCTAAATAGATTCTTTGAATCTAAATATTAAAAAAGAATAATATAATAAAAAAAAAGAAGTAAAGGAAATGATGAGAGTGGGGCAGTATATACAGGTTGTATATAAATAAAAGTTGAATTAATTAGACAATAAAAAAGAGAAAGTAGGCATAGGGTGGATGACTAGGATTTAATTAAGTGTCGTGTTAAAAACGAAACGTCGATAAAAAAAATACTTTGAATAAAGTAAAAAATCGAATCACACTAAGAAGGAAACTTCAAAGACTTCTTTTAATAGAAGATAAATATAACTATGTGAATTGAAACATCTTAGTAACATAAGGAAAAGAAATCAAATGAGATTTTGTAAGTAGTGGTGAGCGAAAGCGAAAGACCCCAAAAAAAAGAAGTATTTGTGCCTTTGGTACAAATTATTAAATTCTAAATAGTATAGCCAGAGAGGGTAAGAGACCCGTAGAATTAATAAATCTTTTATATTGAGTAGAAGGAAACACGGGAAATTTTCTTTGAATATAGGTGGACCTCCATCTAAGGGTAAATATATAATTAAATACCGATAGTGTACTAGTACCGTGAGGGAAAGTCTGAAAAGAACCTATAATGGGAGTGAAAGAGATCAAAAAACCCTATGTTTAGTAGCAGTTGAAGTGAATTAAAAGTTACGACAACGTACCTTGTGTATAATGGGTCAGCAAGTTATTAGGTTAAGCAAGTTTAAGCTGATAAGTGTAGGCGTAGCGAAAGCGAGTTTTAAAAGAGCGTTAGCTTAATTTAATAGACCCGAAACTGAGTGATCTTTTCATGATCAGTCTGAAGTTCAACGAGAGTTGAATGGAGGGACGAACTCGTGAATGTGGCAATATTCTGAGATGAATTGTGAAAAGGAGTGAAAGGCTAATCAAACTCAGAGATAGCTGGTTTTCCGCGAAAGCTATATAAGTAGTGTAGCTAAAAGATTCATTAAAGGTAAAGCACTGAATAGGCTAGGGGGGTGTTCCGCACTTTACCAAACCTAATTAAACTTAGAATGAGAATGAATTATTTTTAGTTAGTCGGACTTAAGGCGAGAAGGTCTTAAGTCAAAAGGGAAAAAGCCCAGATTAGAAGCTAAGGTCTCTAAAAAAGATTAAGTGGTTTATTATAAGGGAGTCAGGCTATTAAATTAGCTTTCTTAGTATTTATTACTAAGATCTTAGAGATAATAACAACAAAGAAGTAGGCTTGGAAACAGCCATCTTTTAAAGAAAACGTAACAGTTCATTTGATTAATCTTATGGCACCTAAAATTAAGGAGGCTAAATCTTTTACCAAAGCTCTAATACTGGAATTATTTGGCATTGCCAGATTATATGAGGATTATAATTTCTTCATAACCAGTAGGTAGTGGAACGTCATATAAATTATTAATTTATTCTGTGAAGAATAATAATACTATAATAATATGAGTGATAATGCTGACACGAGTAATATAAAAAGAAGTATTTGTGCCTTTGGCACAAAATTGAATCTTCTTCACCGAAAGTCTAAGGTTTTCAACGCTCTGATTAACAACGTTGAGTAGAACAGTCCCTAAGGTATATTCTAAAAGGATATTACTAATGGGTAATTAAAATTGACGTAGGATATAAATATATAATCTTAATACAAAGCTATATATGTATATTTATATTTTACCTGGAAATAAATTTTAATATGTTTAGAGCCACAAGCTCTAATCTTAAAATACTGTACTCTAATCTAACACTAGTGGACAGGTAGAGAATACTAAGGTGAAAACAGAATGATTTTACAGGAACTCGGCAAATTGTCCCTGTAAGTTCGCGATAAAGGGAGTGTATAATTACATTGCAAAAACTAGGGGGTAATGACTGTTTACCAAAAACACAGCATTCTGCTAACACGTTAGTGGATGTATAGGATGTGACGCTTGTCCGATGATAGTATACTAAAACAACTTGTACGGGTATGAAAAATACCTATAAAGCTAGTTGTGTAAAGACTATTCAATGACCGCGGTAACCATGACCGTGCAAAGGTAGCGAAATTAATATAAGGAGTTTCGGGTGTTTTAGACACAATAATAATAACTGTGCTATATGCTGGAAATTAATCTAATAATTTATTATGTCTAAATTTAATGCAAATTGATTAAGAGGGTTTATTGATGCTGAAGGTTGTTTTAATATTCATATTTCTAAAAACTCTTCTGTTAAATTAGGTTGACAAACTAAATTAAGATTTATTGTTGATCAAAACTCTATAGATAAGTTAGTCCTTCAAGAAATAGGTAATTATTTTGGTGGCGGACGTTTAAATTTATATTCTCAAAATTCGGCTCAGATAGTTATATCTAAACAGGAATTAATTTTCAATAATATTATACCCTTTTTTGATGAATATCCTTTATTTACTAAAAAAAGATATGACTTTTTAAAATGGCGAGAGTGTGCTCTTATTATTTTAGAAGGTGGACATTTAACTCAAGAAGGATTTAATAAGATTAGGAATATCAAAAATTATAAAAAAAATAATAATAATTTACCTATTACTATTACAGAATTACCACGTACATGAGTAATTGGATTTATAGAAGGAGATGGTAATTTTTATTTAGGTGTTCATCATATGTCCAATAATCGGATAAAAGTAGAACCCAGATTAGAAATAGGTCTTCATTATAAAGATATTCATATTTTAGAGAAAATTAATAAATTTTTTGATTATAAGGGCAATATGAACTTAAGTGGTATCTATCCACATTGATCTATTAGAGGAATAAAAAACTGTTATAATATTTTATCTTTTTTTGATAAATATCCTCTTATGACGATAAAAAAATCAAGATAATATTTATATTGAAAAGAAAGTGTAATATTAGCTTATAACGGTGTACATTTAACAGAAAAAGGCCAAAAAAGAATTATAGAACTTAAACAACTTTTAAGTAAAAAAATAATAAAATTAGTAATTAAATCGAAATATAATAAAGTGGAAATTTAATCAGCAGGAAATTCTATTCATCTCTTCTTCTAATTATAAGTAATCTTAAATCTTTAGAAGCTCTATGAGATAATAAATATATAATAGATCCTCAGAGACTATGCGCACAGGGTTTGCTTTAGCAAATTAAGATATAGTCCAACTCTAAAAAGAGTATCATAGATACTAATAGAGTATACGTCCTTGGCTAGTAAGTTTAGTCCTGCACGAATAGCGTAACAATTGCCCCACTGTCTTTAAAATCATGTTTATGAAAATGAAGTAGCCGTGCAGATGCGGTTTTGAAATGGGTAGACGAGAAGACCCTATAAATCTTTACTGTAAACATACATAGTCTGTAAAATTCTTAAGTGTAGAATAGATGGGAATAGCATAATTAAATATATTTATGACTCCTTAAAAAGAATTATAAATATATGCACAAGTGAAATACCATTCTAAGAATTTTATTAAGACTTATAGCGATATATATCCTAGACGGTGTATGTGGGTCAGTTTACTTGGGGCGAGTCCCTTCTAAATAGTAACGAAGGGGTACAATGGTTGATCAATTTCGAATCAGAAATTCGAAAAGTAGCGTAAGAGTATAAGTCAGCCTGACTGTGAGACATACAAGTCAAACAGGTACGAAAGTAGGTTCTAGTGACCCGCTAGTATTAAGTGGAAAAGCTAGCGATCAACGAATAAAAGATACTTTAGGGATAACAGGCTAGTCACAGCCAAGAGTTCATATCGACGCTGTGGTTCGGCACCTCGATGTCGACTCGTCTCATCCTCTTGGTGAAGAAGCTAAGAAGGGTTGGGATGTTCGCCCATTAAAGAGATACGTGAGTTGGGTTAATTACGATGTGAGTCAGTAAGGTTTCTATCTTCCATTTCTATCTAGATATTTTTGTCTAAGGCATGCATTGTACGAAAGGATCAGTGTGCCCAAATCGATGGTCTTCCAGTTATCATGCTAATGGTAGTGCTGGGTAGCTAAATTTGAAAAAATAAGTTCTGAAAGCATCTCATGAACGAAGTTTAAGGCATATTAAATATCTTTAAGAGACCCAGTAGACTATTGGGAAATAGGTCATAGGTGTACAATCTGAAAGGATTTTAAAATTTAGTGTCTACGACACAAATATATATTCAGCTTAATGATACTAAAAACTCTATTATCTTTTTTTATTTATATTTATAGAGCCATAGGCTCTATAAATTAATATATATCTAGTAGTCCCTCTAAGGGACTACTAATATATTAATATTTAAGTGAAATTAAATAGTTCCGTAATCAAAAATTTTCTAAGTATAATCTAAATTTAAAATATCTTTAATCATCACCATTTTTAATTTTAGTGATAGTATGGTTAACTGTGGGACAAGTTATATATAAAGAAGTAGAATAAATTTAGTTTCTATGAAGCTAAATTTATACATTAATTATTAGAGCCATAGGCTCTAAAATATAAACAATAAATAAATAAGGTCCAATTAGAATAGATTTTATATTGTTTTTAGTTTTAGTATTTTAGTGTAGTAGAGCTTACGGGACTAATTTATATAAATAAATAGTATTTAGTCCCCTTCGATTAACTTGATAGCTAATACTCTATCGTAATAAAATAAAAGTAGGTATCTCGCTCTTGGTACCGCGATTATGAACGGCGGATGTGTGTCTATGACACAAATAATTTATGGGTGTTTAGCTCAATTGGATAGAGCAACTGATTTCGGCTCAGTAGGTTGGTTAGGGTTCAAGTCCCCCAACACTCTTTACAACTAAATCTACCAATTAGGATAGCTTAATTGGATAGGGCAACTGATATCGAGTTTAAATTTCGATATCTTTTCTTAATATTTACAGCAAAATATATCAATTAGAACAGCTTAATTGAATAGGATAATTGATATCGAATTTAAATTTCTAATCTTTTCTTAATATTTACAGTAAAATTTACCAATCATTAGGCTTAATAGGTTAGAGTTACTGATTTTAGGTTCAAGTTTCCCGACATTCTTATAGGGTATCAAAAGTTAGTATAAGTGGCTTTTAAATTTATTAAGGATAAATTTTTAGTGCCTGTGTTACTAATTAGATATTGGCTACGGGACAGCTTGGAGAGTTAAGTGGATCAATTTTTTTTATATGTAATTTATACAATATAGTAAAACAGGTATTATTTAATTGTAGTCTTATATAAAAAAAGGGGAGCCGACTGGAAGGAAGCTAATTTGAAATTAGTCATTTGTATTCATGCAAAAGCGGGTTCGAATCCCGCCCTCTTTGTTTACCATTTTAGTTTATATTGCTTAATGTACTAAACATGGTGATTTATACTTATATAATAATATGCCACATTTAGATATGTGTTCCTATATCGTTCCATATAATTGAACAGTTATTACTTTCTTTGTACTAGACGTGCAAATTACTGTAAAATATCTTCCCCAAAGTGGAAAAATTTTACATACTA
>JBKDZV010000093.1:0-2487 GCA_047971455.1 Mycoplasmatales bacterium
TATTATAAAAATAATAATTATTTATGTTTTTTTTTATTTTTTTTTTTTTTTATTTTCTTTATATTGTGCATAAGTCTAATTAAAGACTCATACACTCTACAAAAAAACTAAAAACTAGTTTTTAGGTTCTATCTCTCATAGTTTAGATCATAGAGTTCCATCATCATATATTTCATAGTCTACATTTATTTGTTTTGATCATCCTTTAGCAAATTTTAATAGTTCATCTTTATTAAAATCTTTTATATTTGTCTCTATGTAGTCTAATTGATAATAATAACTCTCTCCATCATCTATATATTCATTAGGTTCATATATTAGGACTATTTGATAAGGATCCTTTTCCATATCTCCTAAGTTCTCTATTCTTATCATAAGTAGTTTATCTAATGCAGGGATTTGTTCTCTCATACTTTCATTTAATGTTTTTAAGAAACCAGTAAAATCCTTATTTAGTGCATCTTTATTTTGTTTTGTTATTTCCATATTTTATTTCCTTTATAAGATATATAAATGTTAATTTATATACCTTACAAAAAAACTAAAATTTAGTTTTTGCTTTTTGAGCTTTTTATTTAATATCATTTTTTTCTATTCTCTAAAAATCTCTCTAATCCTTTATAGTCTCTATCTTTATATCAACTTATCTCATCTAAAAGATCTAAATATCTTTGTGTGTTTTCTTTTGACTCATCATTACAATCTTTACAACTTTTATGTGTAAAATCTTTGCAGGGTACTCCCATTATATCATAGATTAAAGACTCTTTAATGTATTCTTTCTTTTCCTTTAGAGTCTCATTATCTCACTCAAATATTTTAAAATATTTTTGTTCAAAATAAGATAAAAGATCCATATCTATACTATTCATTATATTTACAAATGATTTATAATTTTTAATTGTTATTTCTTTATTAAATTTTTTCATATTCTTTTTCCTTTTACATATATATTATATACCATCTATAAAAATAGTGTATACTTTTTTTTAATTTTTTTTAGGTACCTTATAAAAATAGACTACCTATATTTTAGACCCTATAAAAATAGACCCCCTTTTGATGCATCTATATATACCCCCTTTGAAAAATCCAAAAGTTTTATGATCCCATGCTCCCAAAATCCAAATTTTTTATGATGATTTGTCCAGACAGATGCAGGATTTGTATATACCAATATTAGTATATACCAATATTTGTATATACCAATATGTGAGCTACTGGTAAGTTGTATATACCAATAACTAGTTATGCAGATGTGTCTATCATTTTCAAATCTTACTAATGATCATATTATTAAGTAACTCTTTTCAAATGTTGATATCAATAGATGGTGATATTATATCACTCTCATATTTCTTATTAATCTCATATTCATAAGATGTTTCTAAGATAACACCTAAGAATGACATCTTTGTTAAATCCAGTGCATCATCATCATAATATTTTACATCCTTTAAGAATAACCCTAAGTTACCTTTAAATCTCATAAGGTTTTTATAATCTATATAATCCATTTTTGAGATCTGCTTTTTGATAGTGTTTCCATTTATTAATCTTTCTTTTAATAAACTCTTTCTAATCTTTTTATATTCACCTTTTAATGGTGATCCTTTTATTTTTTCCATATTTTTCTTTCTCCTTTAACATCTATATTATAACACCTTATTATATATATGTATACATTTTTTGTAATTAATTTGTCCCCTGTTTACTGGAACATTTTAGTCCTATTTTCGAGTGTAATTAAAATGTCTCCTTTAGTCTGGAACATTTTAGTCCATCTAGCTTAAGAAAGAGAATAAAAAAAAGAGTCAAATGACTCTTTATTAAGGAAACTAACTTTAAGTTTTTGGTTTTTGGTTACTGGTTTCTTTTATTAATCTCTTTCAATTAGTACTCACTCATTAATAGTTGTTTCTGCAGAGTCTACATATTTAAACTCTCCATCATCATATCCATCATTCAATAAGTTAAGAATAGCATCACTATGATTATTTGGGTTTTCTATTATAGAGTCAATTAAATTAATCTCATCATCATATTCCACAATATCATCACTATCTAAATTTCTAATGTTTTCAATAGTCTCTTTACTTTCAATATCACACTCTGCAATTTCTAATGTTATCTCATAGTTAAAATTAATAGATCCTATAAAGTTATATCTTACTGCATCATCTCTAAAGTCATCTATATCAATACCTTTAATGTCTAAGATTTCTCTCTCATAGTCATCATCTATTTCAATAGATCCCCTATAAGTGAAATAATGATTTTTTATTCATTTCTCACCCATTTCATATATTTCAAATGGTGATCCTAAGTCATCCATATAAAAGGTTTTAATAATGTCATCTCTATAACCATTAACTTTAAACTCAAAATTAGTTTCCTTATTTTTAATTAAATAATTTTCCATAATTTTTTTGTTTCCTTTATTTGTATTTCTACATATATATAATAACACAATATATATATAGTTGA
>JBKDZV010000094.1:0-8490 GCA_047971455.1 Mycoplasmatales bacterium
TAATAATAAAAAAAGAGTAATTATTTAGAATAATTACTCTTAAACTTGCTATAATAAATTTATTATAATATTAGAATTTAAAATTAAAAAGATATTTTAGGAGAAAGATGAAAAGTAATAAAAGTCTAGTTTTAGGAATTTTAAATATTATAGGTAGTGTTTTTAGTTTTTTATTAGGAGCATTATTTATCATAAATAGTATTAAAAACTTTAGAAAATAAAGTTCAATTTAAATAAAGGAGTAGTAAATGTCAATAATTGGTTTAATATATTTTGTAATAGCGTTAGGAATAATCGTGTTAGTACACGAATGGGGACATTTAATTGTAGCTAAAAGAAACAATGTTTTTTGTCATGAATTTTCAATTGGAATGGGTCCAAAAATTGTAACATTTTATAAAGATAAAACAGGAACAGTTTATAATATCCGAGTTATCCCTTTAGGTGGATATGTTCATATGGCTGGAGAAGATACTGGCTTTGAAGCAGATGAAAAAATTGCCAAAGATTTAAAATTTGATGGTAAAAAAAAATGGACAAAATTTAGAATTTTAGTAGCCGGAGCAACTATGAATTTTATTTTAGGAATTTGTTTATTTTTTGTTATTGGTTTTTTTGGTGGAACACCTGATTTAAATACTAATCAAGTAAAGATTATTCAATCAGGAACAACCCAAGAAGGTGAAGAATATGAAATGCCTTTATATCAAGCAGGATTAAGAACTGGTGATAAAATTTTGCTAATAAATGATACGGAAGTTAATGCTTATAATGATATTACTAAGATTTTAGAAAATAGTTCCGATGAAGTAACTATAAAATATTATGATGAATCCAAAGAAGAAGAAGTTTCTACAATAGTAACAAAAACAGAAACTGGTTATGTAGGAGTTTCACCTTTTATGGCTCCTTATCATTTATTTTCTTCGATAAAATATGGCTTCACTCAATTTTTTGTAATGATTTTTGAAGTTTTTTATAGTTTTTATTTATTAACGACACCGGATTATTCAGTTGCTGATTTATCAGGTCCTGTTGGTATAGCAATTGCTTCCAATGGAGTAGTGCATATGGGACTTCTTTCAGCATTAACTTGGATTGCTTTTTTAAGTATTAACATTGGAATAGTTAATCTATTACCAATTCCTGCTTTAGATGGGGGGAGAATTTTATTTTTAATTATTGAATTTTTCCGTAAAAAACCGCTAAATCCTAAAACGGAAACCTTAATAAATAATGGAGTATTTATTGGGTTATTAGTTTTATTAGTTTTTGTAACCTTACATGATATTTTAAATATTCAAGAACTATTAGATATGTTTAACTAGTTAGAAAGAAAGGAGAAGAATGAATAATTTTATTTTAGAAAATCGTCCAAAAATCTTTTTTGGTAAAAATCAAATACAAAATTTAGAAAAAGAAGTATTATTATATAAAAATATTTTGCTAGTTTATGGACAAGGAAGTATCAAAAAAAATGGTATTTATAGTGAAGTTAAAAACCAATTAATAAATAAAAATATAATTGACTTGCCAGGTATTACACCGAATCCTCGAATTACAGATGTTAAAAAAGGTATTAAATTATGTCAAGAGCATGATGTTGATTTTATTTTAGCAATTGGTGGAGGAAGTGTTATTGACTGTGCTAAGGCAATTGCTCTTGGAGCTTGTCATGAAGAAAATATTTGGGATATCATTGTTAAAAAATGTGAAGTTAATAAGGCCTTACCTTTAGGAACGATTCCAACTATGATTGCGACAGGAAGTGAAACTAATGATATTTTTGTTATTTTAAATGATGAAATAAATCTAAAACGTTCTTTAAAAACCGGCTATACTTATCCAAAATTCACAATTATGGATCCTACATATACTTTAACAATTAATCGTCGCCAAACAGTTAATGGAATAGTTGATACTTTATCACACTTATTAGAACAGTATATTAATACTGATACTAATGAAATAATTGATCATCAAATTTTAACAATGTTTAAAGATATGTTAAGTATTGGGGAACAATTAATAAATAATTTAGATAATTATGAACTTAGAGCAAAACATATGTATTTAGCAATGACTGGTTATAATGGTGATTATCGAACAATAGTTGGAGGAGATTGGGCCTGTCATGGTATGGATTACGGTTTAGCAAGTAAATTTAATAATTATCATGGAGAAGGTTTAGCAATTATTATGCCTAATTGGTTAGAATATGTTAGCAACAATTATGATAATACGACTAAAGTAAAAAGCTTATTACAAGGAGCTTTTGGTCAAAGTGATGTTTTCCAAAATATTATGAATTTTAGAAATTATTTAAATAAAATTGGGGCCCCATTAAAATATAGTGAGATACAAGATAAGGAAATAGAAATAACGCCAGAAATATTAACCGAGATGATTCATAAAGCCCAATTTACTAAGCCATTAGGTGGGACTATTCCATTAACTGAAGCAGATATTAAAAAAATATATTTAATGGGAGAATAAGATGTTTAAAATATTAAAAAAAATAAATAAATCAGCTTCATATGCAATTGCTGGACTAAAAGGAACATTTAAAGAAGAATTTATGATGCGAGTTCAGTTTACTTTTGGTTTAATTCAATTTATTTTAGCCCTAATCTTAGGATTTAGTTTGGAACAAACAGTAATAATTTTTGTAATTTGGGTTGTTTTGGTTTCACAAGAAAATATGAATACAGCAGTAGAAAATTTAACAGATTTAGTTTCACCCCAAGAACAAAAATTAGCCAAAAGAGCCAAAGATAGTGCGGGAGGAGCAGTATTTATAATTTCGGTAATGTCTTGGATTGTTTTTGGGATTTTTTTAATAGCTAAATTTATAAATTAAAAAAGATAAGTAAATTGTTAAGAAAAAGGCTAAAAAAGTATAATTTTAAAAGTTATACTATTTTTATTTAAAGAATATTATTAAAAAATTAAAAATTGAAATCTCAAAAGATATTATTGAAGATTTAGAAAGTATATATATCGAATGTTGTAAGGTTACTTATTTAGTAGTTTACCAATCTTTAAAAATTTAGGTAGTATTAAATAAAATACATAAGATTAATGCTAGTCAAAAAAATAAATATAAAAATTAATATAATATTATAAAAAGAAAAGAGTTATATGAAAAGTCAAATTAAATTAAATATCTTCTTATACTACTTAGCATTAGGAATTGTAATTAGTATTTATACAAACGTTTTTCCTAAAGTTTATGAAGTATTAGGTTTTAGTAAGTACCAAATTTCAATTTTAATTGCCATTCCTTTTATTGGAGCTTTGTTTCAAATTATAATTGGTTATATAAGTGATTATACGAAAAAGTATGTTGGAGTAATAAAATTATTATTATATACTTTAGTTTTAACAAGTATTGCTTTATTTTTTGTTAATAGTTTTATAAGTTTTTTAATTATTTTATTAATTTTATCAATTGCTAGATTTCCTTTATTTGTTTTAAGTGATAATATCATGTTACACTTTACAAATAAAAATAAATTGAATTTTGGAACTTTGAAAAAAGGGTCATCTATTGGTTTTGGGGCTTCTTTAGTTTTAGTATTGCCATTTTACTTAATATTAGGAGTAAAATCAATCTTTATTATTTTAATTTTATTAACAGTTATGGCAATTTATTTAATAGGTAAAATTCCCAAAGATGAAACATTTGATGATACTGAAGAAGAACCAGTAAAATTAAAGGATTTAAAACTTTTAGTAAATAACCATAAAGCTTTATTATTACTAAGCTTCCAATTTATTTTTATGGGAGTATCTTCTTTAAAATTTTCTTACCAAATTTTAAAATTTTCAACAGTAACAGATAATACTTTATATCCAGCTATTGCTTTAGTTTGTGCAACGGTTCCTGAAATTATGTTTTTACATTTATATCCTAAAATTAAAAAGAAAATAAATTTACCAACAAATAAAATTTTATTTATTATTCCATTAATTAATATTGTACAGATGATCTTATTTTTAACAATAAATAATCCCCTATTATTAATAGGAGTAGCAACAATTCATGGTTTTGGGATGATGTTTTATATCCCAGGTTATATTTCTTATTTACGAGAAGCAACCGATGAAAAAATTAGAGCAACAACAATGGTTTTAGGAACAACTTTACAAGCTTTATTCGCTTTAATTTTAGGATTTGTTTTAGCACCAATCTATGATAAATACCATATTCAAGGGGTATATATTGTATTTATTGTAATGTTATGTATTTCTTTAATTCCCTTAGTATTATTAAATATTCAAGAAAATAAAAAAAAAGGAGAAACAATATGAAAATAAAAATAGAAAATATTCTTAAAGAAGGAATGTTATTAGACAAATATAGTGATGGAGCAAGCGCTGAAGAAAGAATTGAAGGAGTACCTTATATTAATTTTCCATTTGAAGTGGAAACTAAAGAAAATTATAAATATTTATCTTGGGTACTAGTTGATCATGATTCTAACCCTGTTGTAAACTTTTCTTGGTTACATTGGGTAATTGCCAATTATGAATTAGATACTACGACAAAAGTTGAAGAAAATTTAGTGAATTCGACAAAAAAATATGTAGGAGGAACTAATACTTTTGCTTCGCCACTTGCTAAGATTAAAGATAAAAAAGTTATTTATAATTATGGTGGACCAACACCACCTGATAAGACACATATATATACTTTACAAGTATATGCTCATAATGAAAAATTGAATTTAACAGAAGGATTTTATTTAAATGACCTTTATCAAGAATTAACAGGGAAAATTTTAGAACAAGATGAAATTCAAATTCCGGCTAAATGCTTTAAAGAGTAAAAAAATAAATAAACATAAAAAAAAGGTAAATTACTAAAATAGTAATTTGCCTTTTTGTAATATAAATATCTATTAAGTTATTAATTTATCGGAGTTGTAGTTTGAATTTTTTTAACATCTTTAGAAGAACCGATAATTAATAAAGTTTCTGTTTTAGCATAACTTTCATTAACATCTACACCTTTTAATAATGTTCCATTAGTAATTCCTGTCATTGATACTACTAAATCATTAGTATTACATAACTCATTAAGTAAAATTTTTTGGTTAATACTAATCCCCATGTTTAGACATCTTTGTTCTTCTTGAGAACTAAGTTTATTATTAGCTATTGAAGCTCCTTTAGTCATAGTTCTAGTTAAAAGTTTAGCTTGCATATCGCCACCCATACTTTTAATAATCGCTGCTGAAATAACGCCTTCAGGAGCTCCACCAATTCCATAAAACATATCAATTCCACTTTCGGGCATAGCTACAAGTACACTACCTTCAACATCACCATCAGGAATAGCAATAACTTTCACACCTAATTGTTGCATTTGTTTAATTTGTTCTTCATGACGAGGTTTAGCTAAAGTCATAATTGTCAAGTCAGAAGTAGTTTTATTTAGTTTTTTTGCTAAATTAAGAATATTATCAGTTAAAGATAAATTTAAATCAATAGCACCTTGACCTTTTTTATCAACCATCATTTTTTCCATGTACATATCAGGAGCTTGTAATAAAGTATCTTTTTGGGCAAACACCATAACAGCTACAGCATTATCTTGGCCTAAGGCAACCATTCTAGTACCATCAATTGGATCAACAGCAATATCTAATTTTATACCACCATGACCAACTTTTTCACCAATATATAACATTGGAGCTTCATCAATTTCTCCTTCTCCAATAATTACTTCTCCGGAAATAGGAAGTTGATTTAGGACTTGTTTCATAGCACTAACAGCTTTTTCATCAGCTAAATTTTTATTACCTTTACCAATTTCACTAAAGGTAGCGATAGCAGCTTTTTCAGTTACTTTACTTAAATCTAATGCAAGAGTTTTAATCACAATTATTCTCCTTAAATTTTTTTATAGTTCTAGTAAAATTATAGCAGAAAATTAAAGAAGAGACAGATAATTAGTAGAGTTAATTACTAAATATAATAGAAAAATGCTAAAATATACAATGTTGATAGCCTTTATAATAAGTATTATAAACTTTAGTTTTAGAATTTATTATAAAAATGCTAGAAAGGAAAATTAAATGAGAAGTAATATTTTATTATTATGGTATAATCTTATTAATATAGTAGTTGGGTTTATTATTATTGTTAGTCTTATTATTTTATTTTCATATACTTTTTTAGGTTATTCTTTTATTCATTTAAGTAAGTATAATTTTAAAGAACCCCAGAACTTTATATTTTTTATTGCTATATTAGGAATAATATCTTATATAAATAGATTATTATTAATTAATAAAATTCATCGTGAGTTAGATAAAAATTATGAAAGTAATAATATGACAAAATGCCCCAAAAAGAGTAAAACCAAATTAAGAGAAGATGAAAAAAATTTTTTTATAAATATTTATAATGCTAATCTTTATAAAAAATTTGTTCCTAGATATGAAGGAAGTTTTAATGATTTAGAAATAACTTATAGTATAGAGAGTTTTAATTATAATTGGTCAAGAGAATATGAAGATAATCAAGGGAAAAAACGTAAAGAAACTATTTTTAAATTTAATGGTATTGCACTTAATATCGAATATGAAAATTTTTACTTTGGTTCATTACCACTAGTTTATTTTAATGATAGTCTATTAAGACAATCTGCTGAAGTACAGTTAGAGCTTGCTAAAATAATTCCAATAAATTTAAAAAACTTTAAAGGCTATTTTGCTTTTAATGAAATAGAACAAGAAAGATTAGAAGAACTTGTTAGAAAAATTTATCCTTTTATTAATAAATTGGCTAATCACTATAAAGTAATGATTATTTTTCGCTCTAATAGGATTACTATTTTACAAGAAGATAGTTTTAATCTTAAAGTTAAATTACCATTTTTAATTACACCATATATGCTATATACTATAAATAATAATCAAAAAAAAAGTGTTTATTCTTTTAACATAACTTTAAATGAATTAGCTACAATATTTTACTAATTTTGTAATAACTTATTTATAAATATTAAATTATTTCGGTATTTTTTTTCGTAAATAAATAAAAAGCTGCTTAAATTAAGAAAATATTCAATAGAATATTTTAAAATTTAAGATGGTAATTTTTTTTAAGCAATATTAAAAATGAAAAGAAATATGGCTTATGATAGGACTTGAATAAGCATAGTTAAATATTAGTTGTTTTTGATAAGAGTAGAACATAGATAAGGATTTTATTTTGAGTAATTTTTACTAGGTGTTGCACTTCACACTTTAAACTCCCGAAAATATAAAATAAGAAATAAATTGAAAAAAGACAATAATAATAGTATCATAAAGGGAGATATTGTTATGCAAATAGAAGCCTAAAAAGTATATAAAATAGATTTTTCCAAAATAGTTAACACGAAAAATAAAAGAGCAATGTATAAAGAAAGACCATGTATAATTATTCAAATGAGTTTAGAAAAATAATACGATGGAACAACGTCATATATAGTTGTTCCATTAAGTAGCAATTATCATGTTGATTTAAAACATTATAAAGTAAATATAATGATAGCGAACAAAGTGGGATATGCTTTAGTGTATAATTTTTCACTAACAACATATGATAGTTTGTAAATATGGAGAGATAAAGAGACAAAAAAGAAGTATATCTAAGTAAAGATAAATTAAAAGAAGTAATAGATAAATTAAATGATATTAATAGGAGGAAGGATGACATTAGAAGATTTAAAAAGAAAGCCATATTTAGATGAATTAATAGAAAAAAGAGGACAAAGGTTAGAAAAATCAAATGAGAAATTAAAACAAGGGAATGAAAGGTTAGAAAAATCAAATGAAGAATTAAGACAAAATAATAATAATTAAAATTTGAATAATAAAAAATTAAATATAAAAATAGATTTGTTAGAAGAAAAAGTGGAAAAATTTTGGAGAAAATATAATTAATTTAAGAAGACTAAAGTAAAAATAGAATATAAATTAAAAAATTAATATCATAATATTGACAATAAATATGAAAAATTAATAAATAAATGTTATACTTTTATAAATAAAATTTATAAAAAAGGAGAAAAATGTCAAGTGTATTAGGAACGATAGTAGTTGTTGCCATTATAGGAATTGTAGTATTTATGGTTACTAAAGAAAGAAGAGCAGTTGTTTCATCTAAAAAGAAATTAATGGAAAATCCTCAACCAGGACATATGTATGTATATCGCGGATACTCTGATAAAGGAAGAAATATTGACATAATTATTAATAACGAAGTGATTAGTACAATTACAATAGATAATAAAAGAGATGATATTATAGAACTAACTGATCCATGTAGAGTAACAGTATCTAGAGCAGGTAAATTTAAAAGTTCAATTGAAATAACACAAGAAGATTTATTAAAACCAGTATTTGTGAAAGTTGTAGGTTCAAAATATTCAAATGACATAGTAAAAATTCCTCATGATAGAATGTAAGTTAAGATAAAATTAAATAAATAAAA
>JBKDZV010000095.1:0-10364 GCA_047971455.1 Mycoplasmatales bacterium
ATTCTTTTAAAGTTAAATTTAATTTGTTATCTGCTGTTTGGATTAATAAAGAGTTACGCTCATAAGTTAAATTACCAATGGTATTATTATTTTCTTCAAAATCAAAATTATTATTAATACGGCGTAAATTAGTATAAATTCGGGCTAATAAGTCCTCAAAATCATAAGGCTTAGCTAAATAATCCTCAGCTCCGGCTTCTAAACCTTTAATTTTATCATCAATTTGGCTTTTAGCAGATGTTAAAATTATAGGAATATCATTTTTTTGTGCTCGAACTTCTTTAATAATACTTAAACCATCTAACCCGGGTAACATAATATCTAAAATAATAATATCAAAATTATCGTATAAAATTAAATCTAAAGCTTCATTACCATCTGGTTCTTGGGTAACATCTATGTTTTTATTTTGAAACTTTTTAGCAATTGAACGTGCTAAAAATAATTCATCTTCTACTAGTAAAACTCGCATCGTACTCCTTTAAAATTTCTTTTTAATATATAGTATATATATTATACAATAAACCTTAAAAAAAACTTAAATCTTTTTTGAAAAAACTAAAAAAAAAAATTAAAACAGTTAAGTTTAATTAAAGTTTAAAAGATTATAATTAAAGCACAAGTAAGGAACTTGTATTAAAGATTTGAAAAATAATAAAATTTATAAAGATAAATTAAAGTAATTAAAAAGTCTTAAAGAAAACTTAAATTGATAACTAAATAAAACTAAAAATATTTTTTAAAGTTAAGTTTAGTTAAAGTTTAAAAGATTATAATTAAAGCATAAGGAGGCAAGATGGTAATTAAAATATTAAAGTTAATAAATGATAAAGTGAAGCTTAGAATTAGTAGTTTACGGCAATAAGTATTTTTTTAATAAACCTTAAGTCAAACTTAATTTAAGTAAGAAAAAAAAGTTAATAAAAAATTTAAAGTTAAGTTTAGTTAAAGTTTAAAAGATTATAATTAAAACATGAGGAGGTAAAATGGCAATCGAAGTATTTAACCGTTATGAATATAAATATATCATTACACCCCAACAATATGAACAATTAGAAAAGATATTAGTTAAGGAATTAGAATTAGATGATTACTGTAACAAAAATACTAATTATAATATTATAAATTATTATGTTGATACACTAAATCATCAAATGATTAGAGATTCGTTAGATAAACCATTATACAAACAAAAGTTAAGAATTAGAACATATGAAAAAATAACTAATGATAAAGATTTCGTTTACTTTGAACTTAAAAAGAAATATAAAGGTTTAGTTAATAAACGACGTTGTCAAATGAAGTATCATGAAGCAATCGATTTAATTTATAAAAATAAGTTACCAAAGTACCAATACTATATGAATCAACAAATTTTAAAAGAAATCTATTATGTATTGCAAAGAGATACGTACGAAATAAAATCAGAAATATCATATAGTCGAATTGCTTATTTTTCTCAAGATAAACAATTAAGAATATCTTTTGATTTTGATATTGAAAGTACCAGATTAACTTATTTAGAAGCTAATCATATGTTGATGGAGATTAAAACTCCTGGAGCTATTCCACTTTGGCTTGTTAATATCTTAAATGATTTAAAAATCCAAAGTCAAAGTTTTTCTAAATATGGTTTAGATTTTAAAGAAAAATTAAGAAGGGAAGTATTATGAATGAATTATTAAGCAATCCATTATTTAGTATGCTCTTTGCTTTTATCTTATCGTTATTAATTGCAGGAGTATATTACAAAGTACATGAAGATACGTTAGTGGAAGAAATGATGTTAACTTTATTATTATTACCAGTCGTAATTTGTACGATAATTTATACGATTGGTTCAAATGTCGCAGGAGCATTTTCTTTAGCAGGAATCTTTACAATTGTCCGTTTTAGGTCAACTCAAGCTTCCCCAAAAGATATAACTTATATTTTAATTGGTGTAGCTGCTGGTTTAACTGCGGCGATGAATTTTTATATAGAAGGATTAATTTTAATAGTTTTTAGTATTGTTATTATAGTTTTATTTGAGAAATTTAATAAGAAAAAAACAACACAAACTTTAAAAGTTTTAATCCCTGAGGATTTAGTTAATGATGAAGCCGTAGAGCAGATTTTACAAAAGTATACTACTTATTTTGGCTTAGAAGAAGTAAGAACTAAAGATTTAGGTTCACTGTTTGAACTAGTTTACAAAATTAATATACAAAAGAGCATAAATTACAAAGAGATGATAGATGAGTTGCGAATCATCAATGGAAATTTAACAATAAAATTAACTAAATAAAGGAATAGTATGAAAAAAATATTAACATTAATGCTTGTAATCGCTTTTGTTTTCTCGGGATGTATTGGAACGAAAAAAAACACAGAACAAGCTGAAGAGGCTAATACTAATGATGAAGTGAATACTCAAGATACAACTTCGGTTAGTTCAACCATTACTTTTGGGAAGACAATTACCGCAACAGATGATGTTGAAGTAGAGGATAACACAGCAACAATAACTAAAGTGGGAGATTATAAAATAACTGGTCAAGCTGATGATGCTCAATTAATTATTAATGCTCCTAATGAAGAAGTTGATTTAACGTTACAAGATTTAGATTTAACATCAGCCAATACTTCAGCTATTACAGTAATTGATGCTGATAGTTTAAATATTACTTTAAGTGGAGAAAATACATTAAGTGATACAGCAAGTAATACAGATACTTACCAAGCACCTTTATTTATTGATGAAGTAGAAACTCATATTTTAGGTGGAGGAATTTTAAATCTTAATGGTAATTATCAAGAAGGGTTAGAATCAAATAATGATTTATATATTGAAGATGGTATATTAAATGTAACTGCCGTCGATGATGGAATAAATACTGGAGATTTATTGGATATAAGTGGTGGTGAAATTAATATTGATTCCGAAGGAGATGGCATTGACTCTAATGGCGATTTAGCAATTAGTGGCGGAACAATTTATGTTTCTGGTGGGAATAACGGAAATGGACCACTTGATTATGGTGAAGGTTATACATTTACTTTAACCGGAGGAACAATAATAGCTGTTGGAGGAAATATGGGAACAACGCCATCAGAAGATGGGCAAACCTTTTTAACGGCAACTACAACTGGGGACATTGTAGAAGTTGGCGATTATACCTATGAAGCACCTAAAGATTTTAGCTATATTTTTGTATCATATGCTGGTCTTACAGAAGATACCCCCGTTTTAGTAAATAATCAAGAAGTAACAACTTCTTCTGAAATTGAAACAACAAATAATGGCATGCAAGGTAATGGCATGGGAGGATGGCAACCTTTTTAAAAACTAAAAAATTATAGAAAAAACAGTAAATTAGGAGAAAAATGTTTGAATTAAAAAATGCATATCAAAATGTAAAACGAAATAAAAAGAGATATATTATAGTAGGGATTTTAATATTTATTATCTCTTTTATATCCATTATAGCTTTAATAGTCAATCAATCAGCCCAAGTAACAATTGAAGAATATTTAAATGAATATGGATCAGAAGCAACAATTGATATTGATCCGGAACAAATGGTTCGTGGTGAACCTGGTGAAGAAAGTGCTAGTAGTTCAGAATCTAATCGCCCAGATAGTTTAACTTATGAAGAATATGAAGAAATAGCCCAAAGTGAATATGTGGATAGTGTAGCTTATGAACAAACAGCACAAATAACTTCAGATGATGTAACAGCACTAGAATCAGATATGCCAACTGGACGTCCTGGAATGAGTGAAGAAAGTACAACCGAAGCTACAAATTCTTTTACAATTTTAGGAAGTGATGACTTAAATGCTTCATCTTATTTTGAAGATGATGTGAATGTTATAACGGATGGAGAATACCCAAGTAGTGATAATGAAATCTTAATTAGTAGTGATTTAGCTGAAGAAAATGAGTTGGCGGTTGGTGATAGTGCTAATTTTATTGATAATGATGATACAACAATATCTTTAAACATAGTTGGAATTTATGAGAATGTTTCACAAGATCAAATGAGTATGCAAAATAGTCAAAATATGGTATTTTCAAATTATAATACAATTTCTAATTTTACTAGTGAAAAGACTAATATAACTGCTAAATATACTTTAACTTCCTATGAAGTAGTGGAAGATTTTGAACAAGAATTATATGATAATGGTTTAGATGAAATGTATTATGTTAATAACAATCAAGAATTATTAGATCAAGTCTTAGGACCTGTGGAATCTACAATGAGTTTATTAAATAATTTAATGATAGCCGTGTTTATTATTGGTGGAGCAATTTTAATCTTTATTAACTTATTAATTTTACGAGAAAGAAAATATGAAATTGGAGTTTTACGAGCATTAGGACAAAAGAAAGTGAAAGTTATTTCTGGCTTGTTAATGGAAGCAATTATTGTAACTATTATCTCAATGATTATTGCTACTATTGTTGGAATTTTCATGGCTCAACCAGTATCTAATATTTTAATGAGTTCTAACTCTAGTGTAAGTAGTCCTGATACAATGAATCAAGGAGGCGAAACTACCGGCGGAGGATCAATGGGTGGTGGATCAATGGGTGGTGGCTCAATGGGTGGACGTGGAACAGGAATGATGAGTGGAGTAGCAGATACTGTTACAAGTATTCAAACTACAATGAATGTTAAAGTATTAGTATTTACGTTTGGAATTAATTTATTATTAATATTATTAACAACAATTATTTCTAGTGCGTTTATTACAAGACAACAACCAAATGAAATTTTAAGGGAGCGTTAAGATGAACAATATATTACAAGTTAAAGATTTAAGTTATGAATATGAAGCAGGCAAACAAGTTTTAAAAAATGTTAATTTAGAATTTGAACAAGGTAAAACTTACGCCATAATCGGTAAGAGTGGAAGTGGTAAAACCACTTTAATCTCTTTATTGAGTGGTTTAGAAAAGAGTCAACAAGGTGATATTATTTTTGCAGATAAAAATATTAAAGAATATAATTTAGATGATTATCGAGCACATAAAATGGGAATAATCTTTCAACAATATAATTTGTTAAATAATTATTCAGTTAAAGATAATATTTTTATGGCGATGCGTATTGCTAAAAAGCCACTAGATGAACAAAAAGTTTTTGATTTATTACAAAAAGTAGGCTTAGATAAAGAAGTAGCATTAAAAAAACCATTAGAACTTAGTGGAGGTCAACAACAAAGAGTTGCAATTGCTCGAACGTTAGCAAAAGATAGTCAAGTTATTATTGCTGATGAACCAACAGGAAATTTAGATGAACAAACGGAAAAAGATATTTTAAGTCTATTAAATGAATTAGTAAAAACAGAAAATAAAACTTTAATTATGGTAACACATTCCAAATATATTTCGGATAATGCCGAACATGTATATAAAATAGAATTAGGTGAAGTAAAGTTTGAACATTAATAAAGTAAAAGATTTAGTAAAATAATAGCTAACTTTAGTAGTGGAGTTAAGACATGAAACACAGTGTAAAAAAGTAGTAAAATCTTGATATTTTTAATCATAAGTAGTTTAATAATCTTCTTTTTTATTATTAAAATATAGAACAGATGATGTATTAAAGATTCAAGAGGTCCAAGAAAATAAAATGCTTAAAGAATATGAACAAGGAAATTACAGTATTACTAAGTCGTATATCAAAATTAATCCATATAGTTGTAATTATTTAGCAGCTTATATTAAAATACCAACAGTAGAATCAATTAAATATATATACTGTCTTAGGAAAAACAACTAATACTAATTTCATTTATACTTCTAGTACATATGAACAAAATCCAGTACTTCCAGTGATAGCTTTATATGCTAAGTATACTAATCAAGTCCAAGTAATTTGAGAAAATACTCAAGGAAGTACCGTGGATTATACTTATGAAATAAAAATAGATAATGTAGATGTTAATGAAGTAAGTATTACAACAACGAGTGAAGTAACAAAAACAGAAGTGTTAAATAAGGGTTTTATTTTTGACGGCAAGATAAATGGTTTTGATAATAACGGAGATTTACACTTTATAGGATTAAGTTCATATCGTAATGTTTATTTAAAGCCAATAAATAGCTATGGTTTTTACTATGATATGGTATATAATGCAAATACTCAAAAACAATGAGCAATATGGCGAAGGGCAAATAGCAGTATATAATACCAATACTTTAGAATTAGAAAAACAACTTGATTTAACAGAGCAAATTCCGTAAAATATAGCAGTAGGACCAGAAAGTGTATATTTTGATACTTATTTTAATGGTTTGCTTATAATTATCAGCGTAATGAACTACTGATAAGTTCTCGTTTAACTTCTAAAATAATTGGAATAAATGCTGATAGCGAAGAAATAACTTGGATTTTAGGAAATCCTCAGACTATACCTTATGAACTACAAGCTAAATCATTAATCTCTCAAGGAACTAATATGACTTATACTCACGGGCAACATTCTTTATTTATTGAAAATAGTAAAAAATATCAAGAATATTATACAAAAGATAAATTAATAATTACGGTCTATAATAATAATTTTTTACAATATACTGAGAATGGCGAGATAAGTATTAAAAGTTTAAGCAATAAAAACAAAAATACAGATAGTGATACAACGTATAGCAAAATAATTATTTATACTACTGATTTTATAGTTAATACTTTTGAATTAGTTAATGAAATAGATTTACAAAATCAATCAAATTGGACTTTTAAGGTTTATGAATTAGCTGATAAGTATTATGGATATTGTTCAGGAATGGGAGTTATAGAAGTTTATAATTTTGATAATACTAATGTTTACAATTGATAATTTAACCGGAGGCTATCGAGGATACATTTATACAAATGAACAAATGCAAAATTCTATAAGTTTTATAGATTAAAATAGAAAAAGAAAAAAATTTTGATTATTCAAAATTTTTTTCTTTTCTATTTTACTGTATTTTTACACTTTTAGTAATATTTTAGATAAAATAAGTAGGTATAGACTTCTTTAAGATTAGAAAAATATTTTATTTTACTCATTAATCATACATAAACTAATTTAAAAGAATAGACTATTTTAACAAAATAATAAGATAGAGGAGAAAAATGAATAAAAAATTAAAAAAGAGGATACTATTATGTACCTTAGTGTTAATAGTAATTTGTGGAATATTTGTGATTCATGTATATGGTTATACTATGCTTGTAATATTGGAGAATCATACCCCCGTATCAATTAGATATGATTTTCCTAGAAAATTAAAATATGGAACGAGTGATGTTTTAGAAATTCAAGAAGTCCAAGAAAAAGAAATGTTGAAAGAATATGAAAAAGGTAATTATACTATAGATAATCCATATATTAAAGTAAATCCTTATGGTAGAAATTCTTTATCAGCATATATGAAAATTCCAACAGAAAAGGAAGTAAAATATACTTATACAGTTAAAGGTAAAACAGAAAATACTAATTTTAGTTATTCAAGTAATATGTATGAAAAGGATCCTGTTTTACCGATAATAGCCCTATATAGTAATTATGAGAACAAAATACAGATAGTCTTAGAAGAAAAAGATGGTACTACTTCTAATTATACCTATGAAATTGAATTGAAAGACAAAATAGATAAATTAAATCCAGAAAAAATAAATATTGAAACATTTGATAAAGAGGCAGAGGCTGAAACATTAGATAATAATTTTATTTTTGATGGTAATATGAATGGTTATGATGAAAATGGGGATTTACGTTTTACAGGAATAACAACATATAGAAATTCATTTATGAGATTAATAAATAATAAGTTTTTAATAGGATATAATAAAGATTCTATTTTACCTGATGAATATTATGCTAAGCATGTTTTTGAAATGAATGCAATGGGTAAATTTAATAAAGAATATACTTTAAGAGCGCCAAACGGTTATGGATTTCATCATGATATGATTTATAGTAAAGATACAAATAAAATTTATGCTTTAATATCAACTCAACAAGGTAAAGAAGCTTATTCAGCAGAACAATATGGTGAGGGTCAAATTGCCGTATATAATGCTGATACTTTAGAATTAGAAAAACAATATGATTTAACAGAACAAATTCCCCAAGATATAGCAGTAGGACCTGAAACAAGTCAATTTGATATCCATTTTAATGCTCTTGCTTATAATAATCAACGTAATGAATTACTTATAAGTTCTCGTTCGGCTTCTAAAATAATTGGAATAGATGCTGATAGTGGAGCAATAACTTGGATTTTAGGAGACCCTAATACTATTCCTGAAGGATTAAAAGATAAAGAATTAATCCCTCAAGGAACTAATATGACTTATACTCATGGGCAACATTCATTATATATTGAAGATAGTAAAAAATATCAAGACTACTATGATAAGGGTGAATTAGTAATAACTATGTACGATAATAATAATGTTAAACACGATGCAAAAGGTACAGAAAAATCAGTTAAACTTAGTGATGAAGATAAAAAGTCAGAAAATATAGAAGCTTCAGATAGTGAATATAGTAGAATTATTACTTATGCTATAAATTTTGAAGATAAGACATTTGAATTAATAAATGCTATTAATTTAGAATATTACTCTCCTTTTTGTTCAAATGTTTATGAAATATACGATAAGTATTATATTGTATTTTCAGCAGCAGGGGCGATAGAACTTTATGATTTTGATGGAAATCAACTAATTAATATTTCAGATATGCGAGGATCAATTCCAATTAAGCATAGATTTATTATGGGATATCGAGGATACATTTATACAAATGAACAAATACAAAATTCTGTAAGTTTTACAGATTAAAATAGAAAAAGAAAAAAGATTTCGAATATTCGAAATCTTTTTTAATATTTATCAATTATTAAATTTTTAATATCTTAGTAATTCTTAATCTCTACCTCTAATTAGTAATAATCTTATAACATTAATGAATGTCCAAACAATAGAAGTTAATAATCCTAATGCTCCTAGCCATTCATATTCTTTTGATAAATTAGCACGATCCATCATATCAATTTGTTGGAAATCCATTCCAATAGAAAATGATGATATTCCTAATAATAATAAAGAAAATCCCATTGAATCATATGGTAAAAATCCAGCACCAAAAATACTTACAATAAAGTTAACAAAGAATAAAAGTCCTAAAACTCCAATTGCTACAATAAAAATTGGTGTTAAAGTTCTAATTAATCCAGGTGCTATTTGGTAAACTAAATACATTCCTACTACAATACCAAAAGTAATTAAAGCTGCTGTAATTCCAATACCTGGTATTATGCTTTCAGCAATTGCAACAAAAACTGAAAGTAATAATCCTTCAATAATAGCATAGACCCAAAATATCATTTTAGCCTTTGAAATATCATTTCGTGCCATAATTCCTAAAGCTATCATTGCAACAAATAATCCAATTGATAATGGTATATACATGCTAGCAACAATACGTATTAATGGTGTTGAAATAGTAATTAACATAATTCCTACCATAACAACAAGCCCTAAAATTGTTTTGTTTAAAGCTCCTTTAGCATTAAAAGTAGCTCCACTACTAGCATAAGAAACTGCTTGTTCTTTTAAGAACGGGTTAGTTGATTTCATAAAATCCTCCTTCATATTAAAGATATTATAACAAAATAAATGCAAAAGATAAATATTAATATATAAATATTCTTAGGTTTTGTAAAAAAACTGAAAAAATTTGCATTTTAAATGAAAATTGATAAAATATATAGAAAATAAAATTGGAGGAAGTATGTTATCAAAAGAAGATGTTATTAAAAAGATTAAAGAAGAAAACGTTAGTTATTTGAAATTACAATTTACCGATATTAGTGGTTTTTTAAAAACTGTGGAAGTTCCAGTTTCCCAACTAGATTCAGTTTTTAATAGTGAAATAATGTTTGATGGTTCATCTGTTGAAGGTTTTGCTCGGATTAATGAATCAGATATGTTTTTAAGTCCTGATTTAGATTCTTTTAAAGTTTCACCATGGGAAGAAGCTTTAGATGGTTCTAAAGTTGCGATGTTTATGTGTGACATTTTAGATATTAATAAACAACCTTTTTTAGGTGATCCAAGATATATTTTAAAAAGACAATTAGAAAAATTAAAAAAATTAGGCTTTTCTAACTTTAAAATTGGTTTAGAACCAGAATTTTTTTTATTTGAAAAAATAGATCCGAACAAACCGGAAATTTTATTAACTGATATGAATGGTTATTTTGATCAAGCACCTTCTGATCGTGCTAGTTTGTGTCGTCGAGAAATAGTATTACAATTAGAAAAAATAGGTTTTGAAATTGAAGCTAATCATCATGAAGTAGCAGCTTCTCA
>JBKDZV010000096.1:0-6200 GCA_047971455.1 Mycoplasmatales bacterium
AAAAAATTAAAGAAAAAGCAATTGAAGTATTATACTTTTTAAATGATGTTGATGAATTTGCGATTAAAATGTTAATGAATTATGAAGAAAAAGAATTTAAATCAATAACTGATGCATCAATCGATTTAGATTCTCAAGAAGAAAAAGAAAAAATTGAAAAATTAAAAGAAGAAAATAAAGATTTATTAACTAATTTAAAAGAAGCTTTAAAAGATGTAGTAGCTGATGTGAAATTAACTAATAAACTATCTGATAGTGCAGTAACAATTTCTGGAGGAGATGGAGTTTCCTTAGAAATGGAAAAAATGTTAGCACAAATGCCAGATGGTATGGATCAAAAAGCTACAAAAGTCTTAGAAATAAATCCTAATCACTCATTATTTACTGCGTTAAATAAAGTAAATGGTAATCAAGAAGAATTAGCTAAATATGGTAAATTATTATATCAACAAGCAATGTTAACTGAAGGATTTAATTTAGAAAATCCTAAAGAATATGCTCAAATGCTAGATGAATTAATTATTAAATCAGTTAAATAATAAAATTGATAATTTTAAAAAATGTCATACTAATCAAGTATGACATTTTATTTTTATTTTAAAGTTCTAGATTATGAATCTTGTTTGGTATGAGCTAAGACAATTTCTCTAATTGATACATCTTGGGGCATTTGATACATAAATAAAGCACTTTGAGCAACATGAAGGGCATCCATTGATTTACCACCCATACTATCTTTCCAAGCATAATAATCAGCTTTAATTTGTTGTGAAGTAGTATGTTCTAACAATTCAGTTTCAGCAGCTCCCGGAGCAATAGTTAATACACGAACATTATGAGCTGATACTTCTTCTCTAATTGTTTCAGTTAAGGCATGAACTCCATATTTTGTAGCACAATAAGCCGCATGATTTTGAAAAGTTTTACGTCCGGCAATTGAAGATACATTAATAATAGTTCCAGTATTATTTTTAAGCATATCATTAATTACAATTTGCATACCATTTAATACTCCTTTAACATTAACATCTAGCATTGTTTGCCATTCCTGAGGATTTTGGTTAGTAATTGAACCTAATAACATAACCCCAGCATTATTTATTAATAAATCAACTGGACCATATAAAGTTTGTGCTTTAGTAATTGCTGCTTGGAAAGTTGAATAATCAGTAACATCTACTTGAGCTGCTAAAGCATTTTTTAAATTTTCTTCTTTAATCATTTGTTCAATAAGTTCAACTCTTCTAGCTAGTAATAAAAGGGGGTGTCCTTGTGCGGCAAATAATTTAGCCATCTCCATTCCAAAGCCACTACTAGCTCCAGTTATAACAATTAATTTTTTCATATAATTTCTCCTTTAAATTTTAAAAATATTATATAATAAAATATAGTAGTTGTATAGTAACAATTTTGTTACTATAAAGAGGAGTTAGTAATGGAACAATGTTTAACAAACGATTGTAAGATAAATACAATGTTGAGTATTATAAAACCAAAATATAATGCTGTAGTTATTTTTTCTTTACAAAAAGAAAAAAAATTATTTACGCAACTTAAAGAAGAATTTAAATATATGAGTAATGAGCAAATAAATAGAGTTTTAAAAAATTTAAGTAAAAATCAAGTAATAAATAAAAAAAGTGATTATTATTGTTTAACTTTAAAAGGAAAAGAACTTTATAAAGTTTTAAAAGACTTGGAAAAAATCCAAGTAAAATATGATTAATTTAACATAAAGTACATTAAATTCTTAGTTTTGTTATAATATTAAGAAGGAGAAAGATGAATTTGTTTATAAATACAACAACGGCAAAAGTAGAAATTTTTTACTTTACAAAAGATTATCAAAAATTATATACTAAACTTAGTCAAAATAATCATACTTTAATCTTATATCAACTATTTGAAGAATTATTACAAGCCGAAGATATTACCATGCAACAATTACAAAAAATTTATATTATAAATGGTCCAGGATCTTATACAGGAACAAGAGTAGGAGTTGTTTTTGCTAAAACAATTGCTCATCAATTACAATTACCAATTTATCCACTTGGTTTATTAGACACTTTATATTTAACTAATAATAAAAAAGCTTGTGTTGACGCTAGAGGAGGAAAATATTTTTGTTATGATGGTCAAGAATATCAACTTTTATTAAAAGAAGAAGCACTTAAACAAAACTATGAGTTAGAGCAAAATATTAATTATGATATTTTATTAAGTATATTAAAATATTTAATACCATGTGAAGTAAAAAAAGTAAAAATTAATTATATGAAAGAGGCAATTTAGTTTATGGAAAATAAAAAAATTAACTGGTATCCTGGGCATATGTTTAAGGCCAAAAAAGAAATTCAAGAAAAGTTAAAGACAATTGATGCAGTAATCGAAGTAATAGATGCCCGTGTTCCAATTGTTGGACATAATAAAATGTTAGAAGAACTTGTTAAAAATAAGCCTAAATTATTATTATTTTCTAAAAGTGATTTAGTTGAAGAACAAGATTTAAGTAAATATTTATCATATTATGCTAATTTAGGATATCAAACTTTAAATATAAATGTTCACGCTAATAATACCGCTGCTAAAGTTATAAAAAAAATTGAAGTACTATGTGAACCAATTAAGGAAAAGTTTCAAAATAAAGGAATTAATAAAACTTTAAGAATTATGATAATTGGGATGCCTAATGCTGGAAAATCAACGTTAATTAATGCCTTAGCTGGTAAAAAAAAGTTAGTAGTAGGTAATCGCCCAGGGGTTACAAAAGCACAAGCGATTATTAAACTAAGTAATGATATAGAATTAGTTGATACGCCTGGAATTTTAATTCCTAAAATTGATACTTTACAGCAAGGGTATACTTTAGTTTTAAATTCTTTAATTAAAGATGAAGTAGTAGAATTAGAAGAAGTTGGATTTTATTTATTAAAGTATTTAATAAAATATAAAACTCAAGAGTTACTTAAACGTTATCCAAAATTAGAGGAAGTAGCAGAACTTGAGTCAATGGTTGAACCTGACATTATGCAAACAGAGCAAATTTATGAACAAATAAGTAAAAGTATTGGTGCTTATGCCAAACAAAGTGGAGTTGATTATAATAAAGTTAGTGTTCGTTTAGTAAATGATTATCGTCAGCAAAAATTTGGTAAAATTATTTTAGATGAGTTAAATTATGAAGATTAATGAGCAACAACGTTTTAAAATAATGAATGAATATGAAGAAGCTTTATATGAAGAAAATATGTTTAATATTATTGGAATTGATGAAGTAGGAAGAGGGCCAATTGCTGGGCCAGTAGTTATTGCTGGAGTTATTTTAAATGCCCAAAAGCCTATTTTAGGACTAAATGATTCCAAAAAATTATCATTTAAAAAAAAATTAGAATTAGATAAGCAAATACGTACTCAAGCAATCTATTATAATATTTGTGAAATTTCTGCTAAAGAAATAGATGAAATCGGGATAGCTAATGCAATTCGTAAAGGGGTTTATCAAATTATTCAAAAAACGCAACAGCTAATAACGCTTGAGCATATTTTAATTGATTATATGAAAATTGATTTACCACTTAAACATACTATTTTAAAAAAAGGTGATCAAAAATCTAATTCTATTGCTGCTGCTTCAATAATTGCTAAAGTTTATCGTGATAATTTGATGATTAAATTAGCTCAAAAATATCCACAGTATAGTTTAGATACTAATATGGGATATGGTACTAAAGCTCATATTACAGCAATTAAAGAACATAACATTATTAAAGAACTTCATCGGGAAAGTTTTGAACCTATAAAAACTATTGTAGGAGATAAAAAATGAAAAAGAAAGTTTTAGGAATAATTTTATATATTATACTTATTATATTTTTAATTAAGGTAGATGATTTTGCTCCTTTTGAAGATGTTACTTATTATAGTGACATTAAAGTTGAAGATTTAAAAAATATTAATATTGATGTTGCAAATGTAGAAGTTGATATCGTAACTTCACCGTTTGATGAAATTGCCATTACTAGAACAACGTCTAATCGAAAAAATAGAGAAATTTCATATAGTTCAAATTATGTTGATAATACTTTAACTATTAAACAATATCGCAAAAAAAATATAGATGACAAACTAAAAGATAAATTATCTATTCAAATACCTGAAAATAATAGGATTGAAAAATTAAATTTAACAATGAATGATGGAAAAGTCTTACTTAATGGGGTAACGGCTAAAGAAACTAGTTTAAAAACGAATAATAGTTTAAATTTAATAGTGGAAAATAGTAATTTTAATACACTTGATATAAATGCAATTAATATTCAATCATCATTAAAAAATACAGTTATTGATGAAATGTTAACTTATGACATTGCCGGTGGAAGTATCAATGATAATAATGTAACAGGTGGGGAAGAAAAAATAACAAATACTACTAAGTTAGAATACTTTAATGAAAGTAGTTTTTTTGAAAAAACTAATTTTTTAGGTAAAAATGTTGAAATTTCATTTATTTTATCACCAAGTAAAAATTATTATTTTACAGAAGTAAAAAATAAATTAAATAAAAGTTATTTAGACCAAACAAATACTAATTATAAATATTTCAAAGATGAAAAAAGTATTAAAAAATATACGATAAATGTTAATAATAATAAAATAGTTAATATTGAAGAGCAAGAGAAAAAAGAGGAGATTTAATGAAAATATTTTATAGTGATGTGGATGATACTTTAATTCAAGGAGCAAAAGTAAGTCAAGAAGTTGAAAAGTTTTTAAAATACATGAGTAGTAAAGAAGATTTTTTTGTTCCTTGTAGTGGACGACCGTTAATTTCTATGACTAAGACCTTTGCAAATCAAGGGTTAGAATATGTAATCGCTTATAATGGGGGACAAATTTATGATTTAAGAAATAATAAATTAATTTATAATAATCTAATAAAAAAAGAGCAGGTTCAAGCAATAGTTCAGGAACTAGAAAACTTAAAAATAGATTATATAACTTATAAAGACCAAATCATTTATACAAATAATCCTAATAATAAATATGCTCAAGTAGAAGCCAATTTATCTGAAGAACCATTAACATTAATTCAAGAACTTCATGCTACTCCTAAAATATTAGGCTTAATAGACCCTAGCAAGAATGAAGTAGCAATAAAGAATTTAAAAGAAAAATTTACTAATGTAGAAATCTTTAAATCAAAAGATTTTTTTATTGAAATAACTCCTTTTGGAATAACCAAAGGTAAAGCTGTTCAAAAATTAAATGAAATTTTACAGTTAAAAGATGAAGATACTTATTGTTTTGGAGATTCACATAATGATCTTTCAATGTTTGAACTTGAAATTCATAAAATTGCCGTAGCTAATGCTAAAGCAAAAATAAGAGAATTAGCTGATGAGTTAACAACAAGTTGTGCCGAAAATGGAGTAATTAAATATATAAAAAATTATTATGGAGAATTAAATGAATAATATATATTATATTTATTTTTTATTATGTAAATCATTAAATTGTTTTATTATTACAGTAATGATAACTTTAAATAATTCTAATATTACGATTGAGTTTTTAACATTTATCATAAGTATTTATTATTTATTACATAAACAAAATATTGAGAATAAGTTTATTGATAAAAACATTTATTTATCGACAACATTTTTGATTAAAAGAATTATTGAAATTATTGGGTTTTTAATTCTTTGTTTAGTGAACTTAATGGATATTGTATTAATTTTTTTAATAATTGATTATATAATAAAATTAACACTTGATACATCAATTTATGAAATTTATTATAATACTGAAATTAAAATTAGGAGAAAAAATGAGAGTAAGACATAAGCCATGGGCCAAAGAATATATTTTAAGTGATGATAAGTTATATATTAATAATTATATTTCCGATCAAAAATTAGATAAACTTTTAAATAAATATCAAGGAGTAGCCATTGAAGTCGGTTGTGGCAAGGGAACTTTTATTTATCAAAAAGCTAGTTTAAATCCTGAAATATTATATATTGGAATTGAACGACAAGCCTCAATTATTGTTCAAGCTAGTGAAAAACAAGAAGTAAATAAATTAGAAAATTTAAAGTATTATTATGGTGATATTAATACTTTAGTTGATAATCAAATATTAAAAAATAAAGTTGATGTTATTTATTTAAATTTTTCTGATCCTTGGCCTAAAA
>JBKDZV010000097.1:0-15000 GCA_047971455.1 Mycoplasmatales bacterium
ATCTGAACAACTAGGTATATACCGACATGAACGTCTAGTATGAGGAGATATTATATATTTATAAAAATATATTAATAACATAAATATTTTTTTAAAAATTTTATTTAGAATACTTTTAAGAATATTAATTATTTTTTTCATATTTTACTCCTTTAGTTATAAATTTATTGTTAGATTTACTTTTTCTATAATATCATTTTTCCTATTATTTCTATTATATTTCTTAAAACAGTATATATAATTTAATAAAATAGTAATAATTATAATGAAATAATTTATACTTAGCATACTATTTAAATATACTATGTATTAAACTTTTAAATAGAGGTTCTGGCTCTGTTAATTTAGAACTTAGTTCAGGATGATATTGAACTGCTATGAAAAATTTATGTTGCGGTATTTCTACAATTTCTACTAAATTTCTTTGCGGATTTGTTCCTGAAATTATCATACCATTGTCTTCTAATAATTTGATATATTCATTGTTAAATTCATAACGATGACGATGTCTTCTTTGAATTATATCTTTTTGATAAATTTCTTTAGCTAATGTTCCTTCTTTTAATTGACATTCATAATTACCTAGTCTTAAGGTCCCACCTAAATTATTTACATCTTGTTCATCCATTAATTTAATGATATTATTTTTATTTGTTTCATCCAATTCTTGATGATTTACTTTAGTATTACCAACATTTTGAGCATATTCTTGGGTTGCTAATTGCATACCTAAACAGATTCCTAAAAATGGAATATTTTTTTCTCTTGCATATTGAATTGCTATTTTTTTACCTTGTATACCACTATTACCAAATCCTCCTGGAACGATAATTGCATCTAAATGTTGTAATTCTTTTTCTGTAACAGTTTGTGAAGCAATTAATTTTATGTTTGGTTTTATTTCTTCAAAAATGGCTGCATGCTTTATTGCTTCGATTACTGATTTATATGAATCTTCTAATTGGGTATATTTACCAATAATTCCAATTGTTACTTCTTTTTTTGTGTTTTCTATTTTTTGAACTACTTCTCGTAATTCTTTATGATTTGATTTTTTTAATTTGAAGTTAAAATATTGGCTAATAATTTGATCAACTTCTTGGTCTTTTAACATTAAAGGTAATTTATATACTGTATTTATGTCAACACTTTGGATGACATTTTGTTTTGGTACATTACAAAACAATGATATTTTCTCTTTTTCTTTTTTAGAAAGTTCGATTTCGTTTCTAGTAACAATCATATTAGGCATTAATCCTAATCCCTGTAATTCTTTGACACTGTGCTGTGTTGGTTTTGTTTTTAATTCTTTAGATGATTTTAAATATGGTACATAAGTTAAATGTATTAAAAAGGTGTTTATTTCTTGATTTAAAGTTAATTGTCTAATAGCTTCTAAATATGGTAAGGATTCAATGTCTCCTACTGTTCCACCAATTTCTACAAATAACACATCATAATTTTCGGTATTTTGTAAGATTTTTTTTTGAATTTGGTTAGTTATATGCGGAACTATTTGTACTGTTTTTCCTAAGTATTCTCCGGCTCTTTCTTTTTCTAATACTTTTGCATATATTTTACCTGATGATAATGATGAATTTTTAGTTAAATTAGATCCTAAAAATCTTTCATAATGTCCTAAATCTAAATCTGTTTCGCCACCATCTTGTGTTACAAATACTTCTCCATGTTCAATAGGTGACATTGTTCCAGGATCTACATTTAAATAAGGATCACACTTCATCATATTAACTTTTATTCCTTGATCTTTCAACAGTCGTGCTGTAGAAGCGGCAATAATTCCTTTACCTAAAGAGGATACTACTCCTCCTGTTATAAATACTATATTTTTCATTTTGCTCCTTTTTAATATAAAAAAAGAAGCTTATTATTAGCTTCTTTTTTTGGGTAATTACTTACCTTTATGCTTTTGTTATATCTTTAATAGTTGTAACAAAAATTGCTCGTTGTCCTGCTAAATCAGCTGAAGAATAATCATCAGGGAAAGTTACATCTACTTGAACTAAATCTCCGACTTTATGACCAACTAATTGCTCTTCAAAGCCATCAATGAACGAACCACTTCCTAAGACTAAATCATAATCTGTAGCCGTACCTCCTTCAAATTCTTCACCACCTGATACTCCTATATAATCAATAGTTACTGTATCTCCATCTTCTGATACTAAATCCTCTTTATCAGTTCCTTTAGCTTCATTTGCTATTTTGTCAGCAGCATCTTGCTGTTCTTCCACAACTTCTGTTACATGTTTAGCATTATTTTGATCAGCTTCTCTATCAGCTTGTGCCTGTTGCTTGTTATTTATAATAAATATTGCTCCAAAACCAATAATAACTAAAATTACTAATGCTACTGTAAATTTTGTAAAATTACTCATTCTACTCCTTATCATATTTCACATGATAAATTATAACAAAAATTTTTCTTTTTTGCTATACCTTATATTTTTGATTATTTAAATAAGGTGATTATTAAGATTAATGTGGAAATTATCATTATTCCACTTCCAATAATTTTAGATTTTTTCATTTCGTATAACCCAACTCCAAGTAGGATAAAGTATAATAATCCTCCACCTGAAAGAATTGCCCACTGGATAACTTCATTGAAGTTTTTTAAACTTGCATCATAAATTGTCAAATCAAATATTGAGAAAATCATAGCAATTAGAGTTACTATAAAAATTATTAAACCAATTGTTAAACCTAATGCTCTACTTTTAATAATATTAAATCCATTTTCATTTTTTAAACAAAAAGCAATATAAGAAACAGCAATTAATAAGTAAGGTAATAAAACAGCAATAGTACTCATATCATACATTGTTAAATAAATATTATCTCCGATTGCTGTTGAAGATATTAATAGTAAAATGGCTACCATTCCCATTGTAATTAATAATCCGAAAATTGGTACATCATTTACTTTTTTATTGATTACTTTTTCAGGAAATATTCCTTTAGGGAACTCTTCAAATAAAGAAATAACTGTGGCATTAGTCCATAACACTAAAGCACTTAATGTTATAATTAAGAAGATAAATGTTATTATTCTTAAATATATAGCACCAAAGCCGAAAGGTATACCTACTTGAGCATACATAATAGATATCATATTTTCCATTGAATCTACTGGAACTTGTTCGGGTGTTAAACTTAAACTCAAAGCAATAAAACCAATAATGTATGCACCGATTACTAAAATAGAGGCTAGTAAGGCTCCTTTTGGTATTCTTTTTTTAGCATTATCAACATGCGGTGTATAAGAACCAATTGTTTCAATACCGGCTATGGCAAAGACAATCCAAGCAAATGTAGATAAAGCGACTAAATTTAATTTAGGTGCAGCGTTTTGAATTGTTATGGGGTTAGCTACTGGTTCGCCACCAAAAACTGCTCCTGCTATTCCTAAGATAATAAATAATCCTGTTATAATTAAACTAGTCCAACCAATAAATTTAGCAATTGATGAGAATACTTTTTTGAAAAAAATTCCTAAAATTAATGATATGATTAAGACGAAAAATGCTAGCATTAAAAACATCATTTTATTATCTACAGCATTAATAATACCATCAATATTACCAGAATTATTAACAACATCTGCTAAAGTGTAATTAGTTGAGGTAAAGGTCCAAGAAAATAAAACTGGTATTCTTGAAGCTAACATTGGTAAATAAAATATATTTACGACAAAGTATGACCAAGAACCAATGAAAGACCATCTTTCATTTAAACCTAATGATATCCAGCCATTCATTCCTGATTTTGAATTTATTTTATGTGAGCTTAATTCACCAATAACTAATGCTAAAGGAACAAAATATATCGCTAATAAAATAAACCAACCAATAGCACTATTACCTAATGATGCATAATTTGCTGGAATATTTGTCATCCCAAAAACAGCAATAAATAGTAATAAGGCTATTGAAAAACTATTTAATTTTTTCTTCTCCATTTTTTCTCCTTTTCTATGTAATAAAAAAAGGTAGCTCAAAGGCTACCTTTTAGGTTGAAAAATTATATACTGTTTTTTTTAATAAAATTATATTTGTATATAAAGTGTTTGTTATGGCAGCTTCACAAACTTAATTTTCAGGATCATATCATCTTTGCCTTCGGCCTTCGGCTCATATATGAAAGAAAACTACTTCAACTATTTTTAGTATAGCAAAAAAAAATAATATTATGTTAATATTATTTTTTTTTGCTATTTTCTATTATTTTTAAACTTAAAATAACTATTAATGCTAAACTCAAAGCTATTATGTAAGCCATTAAATCATTTTTATCAAAAGTTCTTGTCCATAGTGTACTAATAGTAGAATTTTGGATTTTAAAATTACTATTATATTGTAATAATTCATCAAAAAATCCTAAAATAAATGGCAAAAAAATAATCCAATAATGTTTAATATTTGCATACCATATTAAACTAACAAGGAACATTGTTGACACAAATACCCAATAACCATCAATAAAATAATATAAAAAACTAATATTTAAATAATAACGCAATAGCACTAAAATATAAGAAAAAAAAATAAGTAAAGAACTTATTATCATTAAATTTTTACTTATATTCTTCTCAATAAATATATTTAATTTACTAAACATTAATTAAACATTTCATTGTAAACTAATACTTTTGTTTTTATTTCACTTTCTTTTAATCCATTAATTACTAAAAATATTGACCAAATTTTTATTCCTACGACTATAAAAATTCCGACAACAAAGTAATAAAGTACCCATCCTACTATTAAAGTTATAAAGGCAATAAGTCTCTGCTCTTCTAATCCTAAATAGATAAGTTCTCCACCAAACGCTCCTGCTAAAGCCCATAAGACCCAAGCTACTACTTGATTTTTTTTTCTATCATCGACTATCATTTTATACTTTATTAATTCATCTGCTGATAAGTCTTTTTCTAATTCATACATCATTTCTGGTGTTATTTTTTTATACTCTCCATTTTTTACTAATTCTAAAATATTTGCTTTTTCCATTTCTTTCTCCATTTATATTTTCTTCTTATCGCAAACTACTTCTGTCTTCTATATAACATATATCTAATAGAACTAATCCTAATAATACTCCTATTATTATAACATTATTTATTCTATTTGTACTTATTTTTCTTCAACTTATTCTTCTTTTATCCTGCTACTTTATTGCATCACTATCTGTTATTTCATAATTATTGTGCATTCTCCTAAATCATCTGTTCCATCTACTTTAAATCTATCATTATCTGTTGTGATTATTTAATAGTTAAGTATCCACTTTCTTCAGCTATTGTACTTACTCCTATTAATACATAATATAAATCTCCTTTATTGATACTTATAATTCCTGAATTTACTACTAATACTAGAGATTATCTTATGTTTAATTTCAAAATTGTTTAATTCTGTTGTAACACCATTTATTTCTCATTTTTCTCTTTTTAAAACTTTATAGTTTTAACTTAGCTTATCTTTTTTATTTAATTTTGTAGAAAAGTTTTGTAGTTCCAAACAATTATTTAATTTTCAAAATAATTCTTTATCATTTGATGTACTTCTACTATATTATTAATATTTAATTCTTTATCTTTGTTGGTATGCATATGTTTAATTGTTGGTTTTTTAAAATATTTCGATTTAGATAATTTGGATACTAAGAAAGCATTTTGTCCTAACATTCCATTATCAGACATTAAAACTTTTGAAGGATAGCGTTCAATACCCGAAACTTGGTTATTAACTTTATAAAATTTATCAGCATTAGCGTTTTTCCCCAAGGAAATAACTGCATAATTTTCTCCTGCCCCAACACAATCAATAACTACAATATTTTTATTGCTAAACTGTTTCTGTTTTTTCATAAATCTCTTAAATTTATAAGCACCAAACAAGCCTTTTTCTTCATTATCTGTTAAAACAATTAAGTATTCTTCATTTAACCTTTTCACATCTACCTCTTTTGTTTCTAAAAATGCTAAGATTGTTAAAACACCTGAAGTATTATCAGTAAAATTATTATTATTACCGACAACAAACATACTAATGATATAAAGTGATAGAATAATGTTATAAATTCCATAATATTGTGGAAAAGTACTTCCTACAAAATATAAGGAAATAATTAAAACTAAAATAATTAAAACTTGTCCTAATTTAGCTCCAAACGCATTATTAAAAATTAAAAACAAACTCATATTAGGTGGTGTATCATAATGGGCCATTAATACTTTATCAGCATTTAAATTACCAATATATAAATTATTAGCAATTAAACCATTATCTTCTTGAACTGTATAACCTTGGTTTTCATAACGTTCTTTCATAATTTTTCTAAAGTTCTTTTTTTTAAAATAATTAAATCGTTTGTTATATGTAGTTGTTAAAATATTATATAATTCTGTCATTATTCTCCTTTATTATGCAAATTTTGTTGATTAATTGTATTATTTATAATTTGAATTATTAAGGTTAAAATTAAGATACTTAAAATAAAATATAAAATATATTTTGGATTATAAGTATATAAAACTCCGGTTAAAGTGCTACCTAAGACCATTCCTAACGCATTAAAAGAATTAAGATAAGCAATAATTGTTAAAGATTGTTCAGGTTCTTGACTTACAGCATATTTTTGAATGCTTGGTTTAAAGGATACAACACCTATTAAAAATAAGGTTATCCCTAATAAAATAAAAGTAACATTATAAATAACTAATATCATTCCCAATATTCCTATTATACTTTGTAATATTAATGTTCTTTTTGATTTTAAATACTTCGTAATTAAAGTTATTAAATAAATATTCATAATTAAACTAACTACTTTGGTATAGCTATTTATTTCTGCTACATTAAAAGATGTTCCATGTAACATATTACTAATATAATAACCAATTTGTGAGTTGTAAGCAGTAAAGACCGCAGAAAAAAGCATAATCAAAATCATTAATATAATAATATTGAAAGTTAATTTTTCTTTTTTTACTTTTGCTTTTTTCTTAACTTTTACTAACTCATCTAGTAAGTACTTAACAAGTGGTATTAAACATATTAAACCTACTGCCTGAAGGATAAATACATAATAAATTCCGATAGTTTCTCCTAATATTCCTGCCAAAAGCTGACCTATAATTCCAGCCAAAGAATTAGAAACAACTAAATAAGCAAAATAGCGTAGCTTATTATCAGCATTAGTATGTTGATTAACGTATTCCGTACTTAAGACAATACAACCACTAGCAAAAATTCCTGATAAAAATCTACTAAAGCACATAATTATAATGAATGTACTAAAACCAAAAAATATTTGACTAATTCCATAGCCTAATAAACAATAACTTATTATTGTATTAGATTTTAGTTTCTGTAAATTTTTAATCCACAATGGTGAGCCAACTACCATTCCCAAACTCATTAACGCATATAAAATACCGTTAAAGGAATCAGCTATTTGCTTATCTTGTAACATTTCCGGGGTTACGGGATGAGCAAAATTAAAAAACATTAAAACTAATGTATTAATTATTAATAATTTACTTAGTTTACTTCTCATCGTTTAATAAACGATCTATTTTGTTATAATTAGCTAAACTATTATCATACTTAAAAATTAATTTAGGAATTTTACGCATTTGAATACTTTTAGCTATTACTTTTTTGATTAATCCTTCTTTTTTTGTTAAAGTTTTTAAAATATAATCTTCTTGTCCGTCCATTAATGATGTAACATAAACTTTGGCATCTTGTAAATCTTTAGTTAATTCTACTTCTGTTACTGAAACAAAATCTAATTCATCTATTTGATTGTTAATCACTTCATTTATTTTGTTTTGAATATCTTGAGCTAATCTTTCGTATTTAAAATTTTGAGCCATAATCTCTCCTTTTGCTTTTCTTTTTTATTATAATGGTTTTTTCTTAATTTGTCCATAATTACGTGGATATTTCTTATTAGTTGGTTTTTCTTTTTTGATTACCAAATTATAACGTTTTGCTAGTTCATCTGGTATTGTTTCTTCTTGAATCGTTTCAATTTTACTGTTTAATAGACTTAAAGCATTTTGGGATAATTCTACTTCTGCTAAAGCATTTGCACCTTTTAATGCTATAAAAGTTCCTTGAGTTTTTACTAAAGGAATAGCCAGTTCTAACAAAATATTTAATTTAGCTACTGCTCTTGAAGTTACAATATCATAAGTTTCTAAAGTTAGTTCTTCAGCTCGTTTATTAATAATTTGTACATTTTGTAACTTTAATTTTTCTACAACAATCTGTAAAAACTTACAACGTTTTTGTAATGGTTCAATTAAATGAAATACATTTTGGGGATAATAAATTGCTAAGACAATTCCAGGAAATCCTGCTCCTGAACCTAAATCACCAATTAATAAACCTGATTTTTTTATATAAGGTTCTATCAATAATGAATCATAATAATGCTTTAGATAAACCCCATACTCATCATCAATTCCCGTTAAGTTCATAACTTTATTATATTCTTGAATTAACTGTAAATAATCTTGATATTGTTGTTTTTGCTTTTCATTTAGTTCATATTTTTGATAAAAAAACTCTAATGATTTAGTATTCATTAATTATTACTTCCCTTCCTTCATTACTATAATTAATTTGAATTAAATAATTCGGTTTCAGATAACTTTCTAAATTTTCAAACCACTCGATTGCGATTATATCTCCTTTTTGAATATAATAATCTAAACCAATATCTTCTAAATTAATCCGATAAGCATCAACATGACATAGTTTATTATCATATTCTTTAATAATCGTATAAGTTGGTGAAGTTATCGGCTTAGTTATTTTTAAATACTTAGCAACGCCTTTAACAAAAGTTGTTTTCCCAGCTCCTAGTTCACCTTGTAAAAAGATAATATCACCTTTTTTTAAAAAAGAAGAAAAATCAAAGGCTACTTTGATTAATTCTTCTTCACTTTTAGTCTTGATCTTTTTCATTATTTCTCTTAAAACTATTTTTAAAACTTTTTTTATCTTCTTTATTAAATTCTTCTTGTGCCTTTTGTAATTCCTCTTTAATTTTTTGCTCTTTTCTTCTAACTTCTCTAATTTCTCTATCTGTATATTTTTCTTCTTCAACAGCTTCTGGTAGTACACCATTTTCTAATAAGTAATCAATATCTGGTCGTTCTAAAGTTTCTACATTAATTAAAGCATTAGCAATTAACTCAACATCTTCATGGCGACGATTAATAATTTCTTTAGCTTTAGCAAAGCAATTATTTAAAATATTATTAATTTCTTGATCAATTTTGTAAGCTATTTCATCACTATAACGTTGTGTTACATATCCTGTTTGATTATCTTCACGATGTTGATATTGATAAATACCTAAATCACTCATTCCATATTCTACTACCATACTTCTTGCTATTTTAGTTGCTCGTTCAAAATCATTATGTGCACCAGCAGTTTGTTCATTAAAAATTATTTCTTCTGCTGCTCTTCCAGCTAATAATCCTGTTATTTTTTCTTCTAAATGTTTTTTAGTATAATTAAAACGATCTTCTTTAGGAGCAAATGAAGCATATCCTCCTGCTTGACCACGAGGAATAATTGTAACTTTTTGAATAACATCAGCATCTTCTAAATCTAATCCAACTATTACATGACCAGTTTCGTGAAATGCTACTAATTTTTTATCTTCTTCAGTATATTTTCTTGTTTTTTTAGCTGGTCCCATAATTACACGATCAATCGCTTCTGATACATCACTTTTATTTATTTCTTTTTTCTGTTCTCTTACAGCAACAATCGCTGCTTCATTTACCACATTTTCTAATTGGGCTCCAGAAAATCCGGCTGTATTTTTAGCTACTTCTTTTAAACTAACATTACCTGATAATTTTCTTTTTGAAGCATGTAATTTTAAAATAGCTTCTCGTTCTTTTAAATCTGGTAAGTTAACTTGAACTTGTCGATCAAATCTTCCTGGTCTTAATAAAGCAGGATCTAAAACATCGACTCGATTAGTTGCTGCCATTACAACAATTCCACTATTTCCTAAAAATCCATCCATTTCAATTAAGATTTGATTTAAAGTTTGTTCTCTTTCATCATTTCCTCCACCAACACCATTTCCTCTTCTTCTTCCAATAGCATCAATTTCATCAATAAAAATTATACATGGAGAATTCTTTTTTGCTTCAACAAATAATTGTCTTGCTCGTGAAGCCCCTACTCCAACAAACATTTCCACAAATTCTGAACCACTTTGCATAATAAAGTTCACTCCGGCTTGACCTGCTACAGCTTTAGCTAATAAAGTTTTCCCTGTCCCTGGAGGTCCGACTAATAAAACTCCTTTAGGAACTCTTGCCCCCATTTCAGTATAGATTAACGGATTTTTTAAAAAATCTACAATTTCTACCAATTCTTGTTTTTCTTCTTCATATCCAGCAACATCTTCAAATTTAACACCACTTTTAATAATTTTTTTATTTTTATTATTTCCAAAGTTCATAGCTTTACTTTGTTGCTTCATCATTTGTCTTACGAAAATAAAGACTAAGACTATACCACCAATCATGAATAAGAATGATAAAATATTCCAAATGCTTACTGGAGTTTGATATTGTTCAAAACTAACTTCTAAATTATTTTTTTCGATTTGGGTATTAATATCTTCCACGATAGTATCAGTATTTGGTACAGTTGCCGTAAAGTCTGTTACACTATCAACTTTTAAACCTGATTTTAATTTTTCGTCATCTGTTAATTTTTTTGCCTCTTTTAATTCTCCGCTTACTCCATATGATCCGGCTTCAGTTCTTACGGTTAATTTCTTAATTCCATCATCTTGTAAATAATTATAAAATTCATTATACGTTATATTTACTGAGGGATTTACGTGATTAACAAATTGAGAAAAAATCCCTCCTACAAAAAACATTACAAACATTAATAATAAAATATTAACTAATTTACTTCGATTATTTTTCATCATGCTCCTTAATTATTTCATCTCTTGGAATACCTATTTCTTCTAAATTACGATAATATTCTTTATAATCTAATCCATAGCCTATAATAAAAGCGTTTGGTACTTCCGTTCCAATATATTTAGCTGCTAAATCAACAGTTCTTCCACTTGGTTTGTCGATTAAGGTTACAATCTCTACTGACTTAGCACCTCTAAACTCTAATAATTCTTTTACCTTTTTGATTGTTCTTCCACTATCAACAATATCTTCAACAATAATAATATCTCGATTTTTAACACTTGCTGTCATATCTTTAATAATTTGTACTTCTCCTTGAGATTTAACAGCTCCAAAAAAAGAAGAAACATCCATATAATCTACTTCTAAAGTAAGATTAATATGTCTAATTAAATCAGTCATAAAAGGATGACACCCTTTTAATAGTCCTAAAAATATCGCCGGTTCTTTGTCTTGATAATCTTGCTCAATTTCTTTTGCTAATTTTAAACATAAACTTTGAATTTCTGTTTTAGTTACTAATACTTCTTTTAATACTTTAGTACTCACTACAGCTCCTTTAAAATTTCTTCTTTTTTTACTATCTTTATTATTTTATCATTTTTATCAACAATAATTGGCCATTTTTTCCGTAAATGTTGTGGAATCTTATTATCAATAAATATTCTATTGATTTTTTTAGTCCCTTTTTTCAAATTAATCTTATCTGATTTTTTAAAGGTTCTAATTGTTCCATTTAAATTTTTATTTTGGAACTTTAAATCATTGAAACAATTTAGCCCAATCTTTAAATCTTGCTGAGCAATAAGCGACTTTGTTTTAGTACTTAAATGAATAATCTTCACTTGATTATAAGCTACAACTAATTTATTACTTTTATCAATCCTAATTTCACCATTTTTTTGTTTTTGTAGGAATTTTAAAATATCTTTTACTTTAGTTAATGAAATATTAGAATTAATTTGCTGAGCTTTTAAAAAAGCATAGACATCTTCTTCGATTTTTAGTTGCTCAAGCTCAATATTCTTTTGCTTAGTATAGTTTGCTATTTTAGTTTTTATCCGTTGGTAACGTTGCTCTTCTAAACTTAATAATTCTTGTTTTTGTTCTGCTGTATAGTTTAATAATTTATTTCTTATTTGATTACGTAAATATTTTAGTTGTTTGTTCGAAGAATCTTCATAATATTTAACATCATGTTCTTGAGCATATTGATAAATCTCGTTTTTAGAAACTTTTAATAATGGCCTATTAATATTTAAGTCTTTAAACTTACTTTTTTCATCCATTATTTTTTGTCCTATTTTTTGCGGATTCATTAAAATATTTTCTATTTGAACATCAAAATGATGAGCTAATAAAACAGAAGTATATCCTTTCTTTTGACACAATTCTTTAAATTTGTGATATCGGAATTCTCGAGCTTTTTGTTGAAAATTTCCTTGACCATCATAATAATAGTTATATACATAACAAGGTATTTCATACTTAGCACACACATCTTTAACTAAATTCTCTTCTAATGTATTTTCTAACCCACGAGTATGATGATTAATATGAATAACTCCAATTTCTTCAGTTTTACATTTATCTAACAATACCATTGAATCAACACCGCCGCTAACTGCTAATAATTTCATTTTATTCCTCAGGAAACTCAAATAAAACATCATCTTTTGTTGATAAATTATATTGTTCACGATAATATTGATCTTGTTTTCCTTCTTTTATTATTTCACTATAGTCTTGTTCTATACCTTTTTTTTCTTCTTGAAGTTCTTGATATTCAGTTTGTAATTTTCTTTCTTTAATTATATTGTTAATAAAACTAGGAGCATTAGTTATTAGTAAAAAAGCAACTATTATAATTAATGAAATCTTTTTTAAACTATTCATAATTATCCTCTTCTATTACTTTAATTTTGACACCAATCTTACTTAACTTTTCTACGATATTTTCATAACCTCGTAAGATATGATTAATATCATGAATTTGGGTTTTACCTTTAGCTAAAATAGCTGCAAATATTAAAGAAGCTCCGGCTCGTAAGTCAGTAGCAATCACTTCTTCACCCCGCAATTTACTTTGACCTTGAACAGTTGCTTTTCCCACTAATTCATTGCTATCAATAATAATATTTGCTCCCATTTTGTTTAAATATTCACAATTTCTAAAACGATCAGAGTAAATCCGATCTTCAATATGAGATGTTCCTTTAGCTTGGGTTAATAAAGTAGTTATAATTTGCTGTAAATCGGTTGGGAATGCTGGATAAACTCCAGTAGTAATATTTAAAGCTTTAATTTTATGATTTTTTTTAGTAAAGGAAACATAATTGTTTTGAGCTTTAAACTTAATTCCTGCTTCTTTTAATTTAGCTAATAAGTATTCAATATGTTCAATATTAATTTCGGTAATTTTTAAATTTTCACCTAATAAAGCTCCATACATAATAAATGTCCCCGCTTCAATCCGATCAGGAATAATAGTATGTGTGCATTCTTTTAAATTTTTAGTTCCTGTAATTTTAATAATTGAAGTTCCTAAACCTTCGATGACTACTCCCATATTAATTAACATTTGAGCCACATCAACAACTTCTGGTTCTTGTGCTACATTTTCTAAAATTGTTGTTCCTTCAGCATTAACAGCTGCTAACATTAAGTTGATTGTTGCACCAACTGAGGGGAAATCTAAAAAGATTGTTGTTCCTTTTAAGTGCTCATTAACTTCCACTTCTAAAACATCAAAATTTCCACTTTTGCTTTGTTTTATTTTACACCCTAATTGTTCAAAACCTTTAAGATGTAAATCTATTGGTCGGGGTCCTAAAAAACATCCACCAGGTAATAATATTTTAGCTTTTTTATATTTTCCTACTAAGGCTCCTAAAAAATAATAAGAAGCTCGAAGCTTTGATACATCTTCAAATAATAATTCTTTATATTTTAATTTTTTATTATCAACTATCATTTTATTATTAATTACATCAAAATTTATTTTTGAACCTAAACGTTCTAATATTGAAGAAATAATTTTAATATCTTCAATATTTGGTACATTTTGTAATTCAATCTTTCCTGTCACTAATAAAGTTGATACTAAAATCGGTAATGAAGAATTTTTAGCCCCAGTTATCTTAATCTCTCCTGTTAACTTACTTGCTCCTTCAATTTCAAAATATTTATACATCCAACCTCACTTTTATTTTAAACAAGCTTAAATTCTGACTCAAATTTGTTTATTTTTTCATTTTTACCAATAATAATAAGTGTATCATTTTCTAAAATTTGCGTATTACTATCGGGTATGATAATATCATCGGCTCTTTGGATACTAATAATATTAACTTGAAATTTTTTCCGTAAATTTATTTCTTGAATACTTTTACCGTAAAATTTTTTCATTTTATTATTAACTAAAACATTATCAATTTTAATGTCACTTGATAATTCTACATAATCGATTAAACAATTGCCGCTAATTTTAATAGCAACTTTTCTTCCCATATCATCTTCTGGTTGCACTATATGATCAATTCCTATTTTTTTTAATAATTTAAAATGTGGAAGTGAAGATGCTTTGGCTATAATATTATCAATTTCTAATTCCTTTAAATTCAAACAGGTCATCAATGAATCATTTAAAGCTGTCTTACCTAAGCAAACTACTACTTTATCAAAATGTTCAATTGAAATTTGTCTTAAAGCTTTTTCATCGGTTGAATTTAAAATAAAGGCGTTATCTACAATATCAGAAATTTCATTTACTTTTTGTTCATCTTTGTCAACAACTGATACTGAAATTCCTTTATTTGCTAATGTAGTTGCTACACTGGTACCAAATCTTCCTAATCCAATAACTAATACTTCCATTTTTCTCCTAAATAAATATTTGTAGTAATAAAATATAGATAATTATTTTATATGGTGATTTTGATTTAACAAAAAATGTACTTAATAAAAAGACAATATATATAAAAGTCAACATA
>JBKDZV010000098.1:0-21542 GCA_047971455.1 Mycoplasmatales bacterium
GCGGTTAAAGCAATGGAAAGAAATAAAGGATTAGCTAAATCAATAAATGAAATTATTAATACCAAATGTATCGATGATACTCTTTACGGTCAAATAGAGTGTCAATTAAAAGCATATGGAGAACTAAATATTAGTTTTAAAGAAAATGTAATAGATGAAAATACAAACAAATTTCAGCAAATAAATTTATTTTATGATACAAATTATAATATTGAATATCAAATAATATTTTCTAATATTAATGATACACCTCAAAATATCTTTAAATTTTACAATGAGCGTGGAAATAGCGAAAATATCTTTAAAGAATTAAAACAAGATTTTGGAATGAATAAATTAGCCCATCATGAATTTTTTTAAAATAAATTTGAATTTTTACTTTTTTATTTGGCTTACAATATATACAAAATAATGCTAAGTCAAATTAAATTTATCAATAATATGATATTGTCTATATTCATACGTAATTATAAAAAAGTTGCTTCTAAAATAGTATTTCATGCTAGAGTAATTACCGTAAAGATAGATAACAGTTATAGGTGGATAAAGGAATTTTTTCAAATATATAATTGTGTATAAACTACTCCAATTAAATAATGAATTAAACTAATGAAGTAATTCTTCATTAGTTTCTTGTTACGATAATTTAGTATAATTTTTCTAAATTTATTTCTTATTTATAATAAATTAAGTAGTTCTAAATTATTTCTACCAATTTTCCACTTTCATGAATAATTTGGGTATATCATTTTATCTTTTTTTGTTAATTATTTAAGAAAACAAAAAAGAAATCAAACCTCTAAAACCTACTATTTATAGCATAATAGATATTATAAGTTTGACTTCTTTTAATGGTAGCGGCGGAGGGGATTGAACCCCCGACCTCACGGGTATGAACCGTACGCTCTAGCCAGCTGAGCTACACCGCCAAATTGTATTTAAAACAAAAAAATGGTCGGGAAGACAGGATTTGAACCCGCGACCCCTTGGTCCCAAACCAAGTGCACTACCAAGCTGTGCTACTTCCCGATTATAAATTACTTATGTGGCGCGCTCGATAGGAGTCGAACCCACAACCTCTTGATCCGTAGTCAAGCACTCTATCCAATTGAGCTACGAGCGCAAAAGCAATATTTTAAATACAAGGAATATTTTAGCATTTTTTAATAAAATTGTCAACAAATGTTAAAATGAAATCTTAATTAACTATAATTCCTATAAATATGATATAATAAAATAACTTATTGTAAAGGAGCTATTTTGAAAAAAACTACAATATATTTTAAGTATGGTTGCATGAACTCAGGCAAATCGTTAGAACTTATGAAAGTCGCTTATAACTATGAAGAAACAGGAATTAATCCGTTAGTAATAAAACCTAAGTTAGATACCCGTAAAAAGGGAGAAATAACTTCAAGGGTCGGTTTAAGTAAAATAGCTTGGGAACTCGGAGAAGATAATATAGCGGAGATTAAAAATCAGATTAATCATAATACTGAAGTTATCTTAGTAGATGAATCACAGTTTTTATCCCCAGAAGCCATTGAAGAATTAGTTAAGTATTCTTATGAATGCGAAGTATCAAGTTTAATGTTTTTTGGTTTGAAATCAGATTTTCGTGGTGAATTATTTGCCGGTTCCAAAAGAATTATTGAGTTAGCCGATAAAATAGAAGAATCAACTTCAATTTGTTGGTGTGGCCGAAAAGCTCGACAAAACGCCCGAGTAGTTAATGGGGAGATTGTTAAGGAAGGACCAACTATTTTAGTAGATGATGATATTAATCAGGTTGAATATATAACTTTATGTAATTACCATTATTTTAAAGCCCAAGTAAAAGGAGAATAAAATGTTAAGTAAAATAAAAAAATATACACAATTAAATGGAATAACAGGAGCTGAAAAAGTAGTCAAAGAAGAATTTAAAAAAGTTTTTACACAAAATAAAACGCCTATTTTTACTGATAATTTAGGTTCAATTTGTACATTGATTCCTTCTCAAAATAAAAAAGTTAGAAATATTGGTATTTTTGCTCATATGGATGAAGTAGGATTATTAATTAAACATATCCAAGATAATGGAAATATTAAAATAAGTAATGTTGGAGGATTAGCTTGTAAAAACTTAATTAACCAAAGAGTAACAATCAAAAAAGAAGCTAAAGAATATATTGGTGTTATTTTAGCAAATTATGAAAAAGAAATTAATAAATTGGATATACATGACTTAGAAGTAGATTTTGGATTTTTAAATAAAGAAGAAGTAGCAAAATTAGATATTCAAGTAGGAGATTATATTACTTTTTTAGGAGACTTAGAAGCCTTAAGTAATGATAAATATGTAACTAAAGCAGCAGATAATCGGATAGGATGTGCAATAGTAGAAAAATTATATGAAGATTTAGTAAGTCAAGAACATAATTGTAATATATATTTAGGGGCAACAGTACAAGAAGAAATTGGGTTAAAAGGTGCTGGAACCTTATTACGTAGTTTAGATATTGAGTTTGATCAAATTATTGTAGTAGACGTTTCACCTGTGGATAATTTAGAAACAAACAAACTAGGAGCGGGAGCATTATTACGAATCGCCGAACCGAGAGGATTGTATAATTATCAAGGTAATTTAGAACTTAAAGAAGTGGCAGAACAAAATTCAATTGCTTATCAGCCATATTTTTCAAAAGGCGGAACAGATGGAGCAATGATGTTAATAACAGGTATTGGGAATAAAACTAATGCCATTTGTATTCCTGCTTTAAATTTACATACTTGTAATACAATTTTTAATATCAACGATGTCAGTAGTGCTTTAAAAATAATAGGAGCTTTTATTGCTAATGAGAATAAAAAATAAAGAGAAAATTTTATTTGGCTTAAAAATCTTTTTAGTAATTGCATTTGTAAGTGTTTTATTATTCAGTACAATTATAAATTATAAGCAAGGATTAGATTTTAAGAGTTTATATTCTGATGTTGGAGAAATATTGCTTCAAGAGTCTGTTAAAACAAATACATATAAAGATAAAATGATTTTATATGTACCTAAAGGATATAAATTTCAAAGTGATTCATATATAATGATTAGAAATGAATCTTATATTGAAATTATTCCAGAACAAATTGATGCAAATAGTGAAAGCTATTCTATAAATCCTCAAAAAGAATTAATTTTCCAACAAGGTAAAGATTTTGAAGATTCTAATATAGCCATGGGGGTTTGGTTTGATAATGAGCGATATGATGTTTTAATAGTTGAAAAAGATAAATATTCTATAACAGGTAACTTTGCTGAAGAAACAGTAAGGCAAGGAATAATAGATATGGCTAATATTTTAAATAGTTTAAAAATAAAGGAGATAGAATAATGGTTATTAGTAGTTTTTATAATGAAGAAGAAAACACATTAATACTTGCTACAGTATTAGGGGCAAAACAAATAAATAGTAAGCAAGAAAAAGATATAATAAAAATATATAACGAAAGAGATGAGTTAATAGGAATTAATATTTTTAATTATAATAATATGAAATTAAAGCAAGGAATTGTTAATAATGAAGATATAAAAGAAGAAATCAACAAATTCTTTGGACATAATTGGCAAAGTCCATATTTAATAGGGAAAATAATTAATATTAAAAAACATCCTAAAAGTGAAAAATTAAATATTTGTCAAGTTGATTTAGGAATGCAAGAAGTTCAAATTGTCTGTGGAGCGAGTAATGTAAAAGTAGGAATTAAAGTTATTGTTTCACAAGTTGGAGCAGTAATGCCAAATGGTATGAAAATAAAACCTTCAAAATTATTAGATGAAGAATCTAATGGAATGATAACTTCGTTATTTGAATTAGGTTTAGAAAAAACAGCTGGGCAAGGAATTGCTATTTTAGATGACATCTATCAAATAGGACAAAGTTATAAAATTTAAATATAAAAAACTACTTAATAAGTTTGTTGATAAGAAAGGAAGTAAGTGAGTGTTTTAATAATAGGAATAGCTGGTCCATCAGCTGGAGGAAAGACATCATTAACTCAAAAAATAGAACAAAGTTTAGAAGCAAAGCAAGTAGTAATGATAAAATATGATGATTATTATAAAAATCAAGACCATTTAGAATTCGAACAACGCTTACAGACTAATTATGAACAGCCTAATGCTTTTGATACTGAATTATTAATTCAAGACCTGACTAGATTAAAGCAGGGGGAAACTATTGATAAGCCAATTTATGATTTTACTAAACATACAAGAAAAAAAGAAGTTGAACAAATTGAAGCTAAAAAAGTAATCATTGTTGAAGGAATATTCACATTATTAGATGAAAAGTTAAGAAGTTTATTAGATATTAAATTATATACATCCGAAGATAGTGATATTTGTTTTATACGGCGTTTACAAAGAGATACCAAAGAGCGTGGTCGAAGTATTGAAAGTGTTATTAACCAATATATAAGTACGGTTAAACCAATGCAAGAAAAATTTGTAACACCGACACAAAAGTTTGCTGATATTATTATTTTACGAGCCAAAGAAAATGAAATAGCTTTAAAAATGATTATTGATAGAATAAAAAAAGAATTAGAAGATAAGGAGTAATGTGGATTTTACGAAATACCAAAATTTAAAAGATAAAGATCGTCCACTTTTAATATTAGATAGTGGAGTAGGAGGGTTAGGAATCTTAAAAAGTATGATACAAAAATATCCAGTAGAAAATATTATTTATATTTGTGATAACGAAATGTTACCTTTAGGTAATAAAAATGTTAAAATATTAAATAGAAGAATTGCTAGAATGATAAAAGTAATAAAAAAAATTAATCCAAAAGGAATTTTAATAGCTTGCAATACAATAGATTCTATTTCGGGAGATGTTATTCGTTCTTCATTTCCATTTATAAATGTGTATCGGATAGTAGAGTCAACAATGCTTCAGGCAGTAGAAACAACTAAAACTAAAAAAATAGCACTTTTAGCAACAAAGAATACAATTGAATCGCAAAGTTATATGAAGTATGCTTTAGCTAAAAAAGGCTTAAGTATCTATGGCGTAGAGTGTATTGAATTAGCAAAAGCCATTGAAGATAATATTGATGTTAAGCAAATCTTCAAACAAGAAACTTCTGTGTTAGAAGGAATAGAATTTGATACCTTAGTATTAGGTTGCACACATTATTCTTATATTAAAGATAGTTTAATCAAAGATAAATATCCAAATATTCAAATAGTGGATTCTAGTGAGGAATTAATTAAAAATTATAACTTAAATAAAAATTCAATTTTGGAAAATAAAGCAAATAAACAAGAAATTAATATTTATGTAACAAAAATTACAGACGAAGTATTTAAAACTAATGTACAAAAAATATTAAATAAAGATTACTTAATTGAAGAATTCGAAATTTAGGAGAAAAATGAAACAAATAACAAAAGCAGTGATACCAGTAGCGGGATTTGGGACTAGATTTTTACCATTTACTAAGGCGATGCCTAAAGAAATGTTACCAATAGTAGATAAACCTACGATTCAATATATCGTAGAAGAAGCGGTTAAAAGTGGAATTAAAGATATTTTATTTGTTACTGCATCACATTCAAATAAAAGAGCAATTGAAGATCATTTTGATACAAATAAAGAATTAGAAATGATTTTAGAACAAAAAGGAAAAGATGAATTTTTAGCGATGGTAAAAGAACTATCTTCCTTTGCTAATATTCAATATATTCGCCAAAAAGAAGCAAAAGGATTAGGAGATGCCATTTTATGCGCTAAAACTTTCATTGGTAATGATCCATTTGCTGTTTTATTAGGTGATGATGTTGTAGTTGGTGAAAAACCAGCAACTTTACAATTAATAGAAGGTTACAATCAAACAGGATGTTCGATAATGGGAGTTCAAGAAGTTGATAAGAGTCAAGTAGATAAATATGGAGTAGTTGCTTTAGAAAAAAATGAAACTATTTTAGAAAAAATGGTAGATTTTGTAGAAAAACCAAAAATAAATGAAGCACCTTCAAATAGAGCTGTACTAGGTAGATACATTTTAACACCATTAATTTTTGAATATTTATCAACTCAAAATAAAGGAGCTGGTAATGAAGTCCAATTGACTGATGCTGTCAAAAGAATGATGGATAAAGAAGCAGTTTATGCTTATACTTTTGCAGGTAAAAGATATGATATAGGTGATAAATTAGGTTATTTAAAAGCAACAGTTGATTTCGCTTTACAAAGAGAAGATTTAAAAGAAGAAATTTTAAAGTTTTTAAAAACAAGAATACAGTAGTTAATTATATAAAATAATTGCAAAAAGTAAAAAAATATAGTATTATATAGTTTAATAAGTAAACATCTTAAATCGTACTAAAAAGAAAAAAGCAAAAAAATAAGACAAAACATAAAAAATGTGATATAATATTTTTGTGTTTAAATTTACAGATGATTTTTTACAGAGATATTAAAAGGGAGTTACATGGGTGAAAACAATGGAATAATTTGGATTCTAGTTGCAGTTATTGTTTTAGGAGTAGCTGTATTTTCTTTAGGGAATTATTTTGCTGGTTCAGTAGATAGTGATAAAGAAAAGATGGCATTTTCTTCAGAAGCAGGCGTTAACGAAGCAAGATGCAAAATAACGCCAACTAATAAATATACAACATATGATACAGCTTATGAAAATGATATTTTTAAAGCAGGAAAAGCAGGAACTACATTAGTCCCTTGGACAAGTGGAGATCCAACTGGAATTTGTACAGATGGAATAAATGAAACACCTATGTAATTTAAATAAAAAAAATTAAAATTAAGGAGAAACAATGGGTGAAAATAATGGAGTAATTTGGATTTTAGTAGCAGTAATTATTTTAGGGGTAGCTATTTTTGCAATGGGATCATATTTTGCTGGATCAGCAGCAAAAGATCAAATGAAAATGGCCTTCACATCAGAATCAGGAGTAAATCAAGCAATGTGTGAAAAAAATCCTTCTTCAAAATATACAGAATATGATGCTTCATATACTGGTGATGAGTTCCAAGTAAATGGAGTAGCATGGACAAGTGGACAACCAACTGGAGATTGTAACTAAGAGTTTTTTAAAAGAAAAGAAAATTTTCTTTTCTTTGTAAAGACTTTAACTTTAAATTTTTTACAAAGAAAAGATAGAATGGAAGGAAGAGTTATGATTAAAGAACTTTTAGAAATAAAATATAAAAGTTTAATTTTTAAATACTCGTTTATTGAGTTGGATGATAAAAATAAATTAACTAAAATATTAAAAAAAGAACTTTTAAATGATTATTCTTTTAAAAGTTTGTTTGTTATTTTATCAAAAGAAGAAGAAGTATTTTATAAATTGGTTAAAGTTAATTTAAATCAAAATAAACTTCAAGAAGAAGAGATGTTTTTTATTTTCTGTCGTATATATTTAGAATATATCTTAAAAAAAAATAAAAAAAATTTAGAACAAAATAATTCTGACAATCAATTGAAAAATAATGGAGTAAGTGATATTAATAATAATTTAAATGTAAGTCTTTCCGATAAAGATAATAAAGAAATTCCTATTGATAGAAAAAATATGTATGGAGATGATGATGATGATGAAGAATCTGTTGTTGCTGTATACAAACGAACAGATTATTTAAAAAATAATGATCAGGAAGATAATAACTTACAATCTGAAGTACAAATTGATAATTTTGATATGGATCTTTTGATAAGCCAATTAAATTCAAATCAAGATAATTTACCAATACAAGAGACACCACAAAATAATTTAGATGATATTTTAAATTCGGTATCACAAGAAACTGTGACACCACAAAGTAATTTAAATGATATTTTAGAAACTTCTCAAACACAAGGAAATTTAGATGATTTATTGGATGATTTAGTAGAAAAAGAAAAATCAGGAAGTAAAAGAAGAGTAAATGAATCTGAAAAGAAAACTTCAAAAAAGAAAGTACCAAAATTAAGTTTTAGTAAAAAAATTAAAAAAGAAACAAAAGAAAGTTCTAAAAGTAATAAAAAAGAAAAATCCGCAAAGGAACAAACAAGTAAAAAACTAGATCCTCCAAAGAAAAAAGAAAAGAAATTAAAAGGAGCAAGTTCAGAAATACGAAAGAAAATGAAATCAAAATAAATATAAGTGAAAGGCTAATATGGGAGAAAGTCAAGGTGCAATATATTCAGCATTAGAAGGTTTACTGGTATTTTTAAGTGTTATAAAAATAATTCATTTATTTGCTGATTTAATATTAGTTTTTAATATGTATTGGATGGTGCAATAATGAAAGGAAGTTTTTACGCAATAATTTTTATGGTTTTTGGAATATTTTTACTATTTTTATCTATTGATTACATGAAAATTAATATGAAAATCTTAAACAATAAAGATGACTTATGGAAAGAGTCATTATACTATGGTTCTAATAAATCATATTTTAGAACTGCATCAACTACAAGTGAAGGAACATCACTTGATAATTTATCATTAGCTCAATTATATTGTAAAGATATAGAGGGAGATAGTTGTGTGGATAGTACATATGATTTTGGTACTGGTGAAGAGCCGGTAAATAATAATGGGCAACTAGAAATGGAATTAATAAAAGATGTTTATTATTTTTTAAATATGACAGGATTTTCATATAAAATAGCAGCTAAAGAAATACCAGACACAGAAAAAAAAGAAACAGGATGTAAATTCAACATTTATATTGCAAGAAATACTAACACTGAAGAAAGTATTGGTAAAGGTTTTGATGCAGCAAGGAATTATATAAATGGCTATAATACCGTAAAAATATCACTTTGCGAAAGGGAGTAAAGATGGCTGGAAGTATAGAAGAACAATTATTAAAAGAATTAGAAGCAAGAAGTTCTAATCCAACTCCCGATAAAGGAGAATATAAAGTAGAAGATTTAATGGGGACCATTAATCTAGACTTTCTTGGAGAAAATAGTATTATTAGAGCTATATTGTTAGATTATAACAATGAAGATATTAATGATATAAAATATGATGGATTTAATTTAACAATAGAATCAGGTGAAAAAGGTAAATACAAAATAGTAGTAGATGAAGTTATCTTTAAAGAAGTTAATAAGTTAATGGAAAATATAGAAATAGCTAATGATTTAGTTTTAAATATATCTAGACCTTATTTAGATTTAGATGTAATGGTTGAAGGAACAGATGTCAAGTTACGTTTTTCAGTTTTACACGAAACATTAACAAATATAAAAGGAATAAAATCATTTGCTATAAGACGTAACAGAGTTTCGGAACCTTTCATTACTGATGATAATATTGTAAATTCACTTAATGGAGATGTAATAGCTGAAAGTTATATAAAATCGATGATTTCTTTAAATAAAAAACCAAATATTGTAATTGCTGGGGAGACAGGTAGTGGAAAAACTGAATTACAAAAGTATGTAGTGGGAAAAATTACAAAATCTCAAGGAGTAGTTTCTATTCAAGATACAAATGATGCTGCTTTAAAAAAATTATATCCACAACATGATATAACAGAAATTTTTAGTAATAAGTTCTATTCTTTAAGTGATGGTATTAAAACAGCTTTACGTTATAATCCTGATTGGGTTATTGTAGCGGAAATTCGTGGAGAAGAGGTAGAAAGTTTTATTGAAGCTATGGAAACAGGCCATAGTGGAATAACAACAATTCATGCCTCTAGTGCCTTTAATACTTTAGATAGAATTAATAATTTAATTATGAAATATTCAGGTACAGATAAAATGAATACTATCGAATCATTGATTGATATTGTTATTCATATTAAAGTGTATTATGTTCCTAAACAAGTAGAAGGAAATACAGTTTATGTAAAAAAAAGATTAATAAGTGAAATATATGAAGTTAAAAATAAGACTTATACTTATAAATATCAAGAAAAATAGGGGGAAAAATGATTTTTATTAATATAGTGATTTTAGTAATAGCAGTATTACTTTTAGTAGCTGTTACAATACCTAGCATTAGAAAATATTCTAATTATTTATATGGAAAGTCCAATCCAGCAGATTATGTTGTTGGAATAGCTGTTTTCATTGTTCTTTGGTTATTTATAATTTATCTTTTTAAAGTAGATATGTCACAAAGTTCTGGACAATATGAAAAATTATATACTGATTTATTTGTGCAAAGGCATAAAATTCCTATACCATTTTTCTTACAGCAAGTAGGAATTCCTTTATTAATGGCACAACTATTTTTAGTGTTTATTTATTATCCTTTAAAGTCTCCAAAAGTATATTTAAAAGAGTTAAATAATATTAATCGTTTTGTTAACTTTGTTGTATATAATATTGAGTATTATCAAAATGAAAAAACTATAGTTACAGAGTCTTTGGATTCAATAGAAAAAGATAGTTTTTATAATGATGTAGTATATTTATATGACCAAGAATTAGATTCCAAAGAACGTTTTAGAATTTTAACATCAGTATATGATTTTAAATTTTTATTTACATTTTTGAATTTATTTGCTATAACTCTAGAAAAGGGAGTAAGTGAAGAAGCCTTATTATCATTAGGAGTAGTTCAACAGCAAGGAAATGATTACTTTACTAATATGACCCATTTATTTACTGCTAAAAAAGGAGCAGCAGGAACAATTTTTTTTATTAATGTTATTTTAGTTATTATGATGATTATCGTTCGAAATGCGTTAGGTATTGGATACGTTTATTTTATTCATGATAAATATATGTTATTTTTAGCATACTTTTTAGGAACTTTTGGATTAATTGTAATAGTTGCAATGAAAACTAAAAGTAATAAATTATTATATAAAGAAGGAAGGTATGTATAATGGACTTTTTATTAGAAAAAAATAAAGCATATTATATGGAAAGATGGCAAATCAACAAAAATAAATGGGAACAAAATAGATTAGTATCTTGTTTAGTATTTGCTCTTGTAGTTTTTTTTATAGTTGTTTTTGTTTTAAAAATAATGACAATGATTCCAGCAATCATTGTTTCTATTGTAGTTTTTTTTGCGATGTTTAAATTTTCTTATTTTAATTTAACCCAAATGGATGTTAAAATTGAGTCTTATTTAGGTAAATTACTTCCTAATATTACAGTTACATTTGTTGCTTTATCAGCATATTTTGATAGTGTAATTAATGTTTTAGAAACTTCAAAAGTGTATGTTAATGATAAGTATTATTCAATTAGAATTGATGAATTTTTAGAAGAAGTGAAAAATGATCCCGATAATACAGATGAATATATATTTAACTTATTCAAAAATATTCCTAGTGCCAATGGTTTATTCTTGGCTAGAACAATAGTTGATTCTAGAAAAAAAGGGTATGATATGGAACTTATGAGTACTTTAATTAAATCTGTTAGTACAGAAGCTGAAGTTACTAATCGAAAATTATTAGAAGCAATTCCATTGGAATTTGTTAAGTTTGCTACATTTCCAATTTTATTTACATTATTATTAATGTTTATGATGGTTATGTCACTTACAACTTATGCACAAATGTAATTACTAAAAAGGAGGAAACAATGGGAGAAACTTATGGTAGTGTATGGACTTCAATCGTTTATATGGTATTAGTTTTTACTTTTTTAACTTTTATTGTCATGAGTATTACAATTATAGATTTTTGGTCTGGACAACGTAAATTAGAAGATGGATATCGTGAAGGTGATTTAGCTGTTGTTGAAACTTTATCCCATAGATTTCATCCTTGTGAAGGTGGGATAGCTACAGAAAATACCGAAACAGGAAATTATTTACAATGTACAGGATATCGTGGAGAAAATTCAACAACAGGAGAAGTTTATTACCAAATTTTCTTTCACGGTAAAGGAATGAATATTGATACAACTGATAATTCATATGAAGATTCTAATGTTGTTAATTTAAGTTATTAATCAACAAATAAACTAGACTAGTATCTAATTAATTGAATAAAAAAAGAAAAATAATCTCCTTTTGACTATAATTTTGTTAATCATTAACAAAAATTACAAAAAGGAGTTCTTTTATTATGGGATATTAGAAGAAGTTAGAAATGTTTAAAAGAAAAAGATGATATACTAAGAAGTGTGAAGAGAGAACTGGACTTCAGTTTTGTCTTCATACTTTTTTATGAATATTAAATAAAGTTACTTTGTCAATTAAATATGTAAAATTATTATCTAACCTTATCTATATAATTTACTTCATGACACTAAATACGTCTTATTATTCTTAAGTTATATAAACTTAGTTGCATGTTCTAAGTTTATAAATCCTCTTACATTCCTTTTTGGCATTCTAATATTTAAGTAGATAAATAAATTAAAAAATTTGAAAGAGAAATTTCTCTTCCAAATTTTACTTTTCATAGAAAATATTACTATTATCTTCAAATTTTTTTAATCATAAAATTATTTTCCATTATTATTATTCTTAAATGTTTAATCTTTATTTTTAAAAAAAGCACTTATATATAAATCAGCCGCATTATTTGTTGCCGAATTAGATATTCCTTGTTTATAGTACATTGCATAAAAGATAGATACCATATCCTCACTAAATCCTAACATAGAAGCTGTTAAGGTAGAAGTAATAGCTGCTGTACCTCCAGGAAATGATGGAGCAATTATAGTACTTAAAATTAAAACAAAGATAAATAAAAATAATTGAACAAAAGAAATATTAAAGTTAAATAAATTTATCACCCCAATAATAAAAACAATATTTGATATTAAAGAACCAGGCATATTAAACGAAGTAGCAGTAATGATAGTAGATTTATTAACGTTATAATCTAATTGCCTTTGTTTTTCAATTATATAAGGTATTATAACTTGGGTACCCATTCCAGAAATTGAAACAATTCGTAAGAAAACATCTAAACCTGAAGTAACTAGTTTTTTAAAATTAATTTTAAAAAATTTAGATACTACTAAATACATAATAAACAACCAACTAAATTGTAAAATTAAAATAAAAATACTTAATAAAAAATCTGTTAAAATAAAATTTAAACCAACATTAGAATAAGAAGTAGAGGCAAAAGATCCTAAAATCCAAAATGGCATAATAGGTGTAATAACTTTTTGGAAAAATAAGAAAATAATATCTTCTAAACGTTTAGTCTCTTTCATAAAAGAGCTATTTTTAGGAACTAAAAATCCTATAATAAGTCCTAACGCAATAGAAACAAGACTAACATATGGTGAAGAAAAAATATGAGGTAGCGAGATTTTAAATAATGGATCTAAAAAATTAGAACTTTGATTAGTGAATCCAAAAGTTAAAAAAGGAACAACTATTAAAGATAAGAAAAAAACAATAGTTCCTAAAACAATTAAAGTTGCAATAATAATCCCAAATAATTTTAAAAGAAAATAAAACTTTATATTATTCTCACCTTCCATTTGACTTAAAGCAGTAGCTGAAATAGTAAATAAAATAATCGGTGTTAAAAGTTTTATAATTACTAAGATATTATCAGAAAGTGTGATAACAGTTCTAACAGGTAGTTCCCAACTATAATGACCACAGGTGTAACCTAAAGCTAATCCTAAAAATATTGGTACAATAAGTTTTAAATAATTAAATTTCTTTTTTGAAAGTGAACTCATATTTAATTCTCCTTTTTATATTTTATGCTATTAACTATTTATCAAGTAAAAAATTATTTTTAATGCGATTCCAAAAATGATAATCAGAGGATAAAACTAAGAGTTGTTTATTAGATAATGAAAATGTTAGTTCATTGGTATTTAACTTAAAGTTTTCTCTATCTATCGTGATAATAGAATGATGATTACTTTGTTCTAAAAATTTAACTTTAATAATATCACAACTATTAAAAATTAAAGAATTAGCAATTGTACGATATTTATTATTATTAATAGGAGCAATTTTAGTCAATTGAAATAGTTTATTAGTTGGATCAAATAAACTACCTTGTAAAGATTTATTATATCCAGTAGAGCCACTAGGAGTAGAAAGACAAATTCCAGTACCTCTAAATGATTCAAATCTCATTTCGTTAATATAAATATCTAAAATTTGTGTTTGAGTCGGGTTAATTAAAGTTGATTCATTAACACAAAGATAATTTTCTTTATCAATATTAACATTTATTAAAGGCAAAGTATTAATATGTGAAGTAGAAAAATTGGCAAAATTTAAAGTGTTAATATTCCAAGAAGTATAAAACCCTAAAGTACCATTATTAATTGGAATATATAAAATATCATCAAAACCAAATTTATTAGTAGCGGAAAGAAAAGTCCCATCTCCGCCAATAGAAAAAATAACCTTTGTAAAATTAAAGGAGTTTTTAAGTTGTAATGTATTAGTGAAGTTTTTATCTGTAATAAGATTATCAATCGCTTTAATAAACTGTTGTTTTAAGGCTTTATTCATATTATCTTTAAAAAAAGTAATGTATTCCATATATCATCCTCAATGTGTACTAGATAGTAGTTAATGCTATTTTGATACAATCAATTTTAACAAATTTTAAGATAATAAAAATAAAAAATGAATAATAATAATAAAATAAAAATTAGGAGGAAGAATGGAATGTATGTTTTGTCAAGAAAAAGAAGGGGAAAAAATTCAAACATTTGAATTTTTAGGAAATGAAAGAAATGTGTGTAATTTATGCTTAATAAAGTTGAGATATGCCAATAGTAAAAGAATAGAAGAATTAGGTTTTGATGTATCAGATTGTCCGAATGAAGTTTTATTTGCAATTTTACATGAATTAGGATATAACGAAGAGTTAAGGCAGCAAAGATTAAAAGAAAGAATGAATCGAAGAATCAAAAGAAAGAGCATAATAATTAAGCATATAAAAAAAAGAAAAATACCTAAAAAACAAAAAAAATTTATACCTATGGTGCTTATTAAGATATAAGTTATAAAAAATAAAATTATTAAAATAGTAAAGGAAGAATAATGAATTGTTTAATTTGCCATCAAACATGCCAATTAAATATATTGAGTTTTTTAGAAAGTGAAAGTAGTGTTTGTATTAAGTGTTTAAATAAATTGGAAGTAATTAATACACAGGAATTTAAAAAAATAATAATAAATAAACAAGAATTTACATATGAATTAAATATTTTATTTACATATAATAATTTTACAAAAGATTATATGTATTATTTAAAAGAAAAACAAGATGTTGCTTTAGTTAAAGTTATGAAATATTATTTACAAGAAATAGTAAATGATAATTTAGACTATACATGGATCCCCGTAAAATCTGCAGAACTCACTTATCAAAAAAGAGGATTTTACCCTAACGAAGAATTAATAAATCAATTAAATAATATAAAAATTAATGAAGGACCAATTAGAATAGATGATATAAAACAAGGGAAATTATCAAAAAAAGATAGGGTAAACACTAAACAATGTTACAAAAAAGTAGTAATTAAAGAAAAAAATATAATTATATTAGATGATGTTATTGTAACCGGAAGTACAATTACTCAATATATTCAAAATATTGAGTTTAAAAATTTACAAAACTTAAAAGTTGTTATTTTATTAAAAGGAAAAAAATATTGAGTAGTTTAAAGGAATAAAGTGTATCTTAATTAGTTCTCTTTTATTGAGTAAATGTAGTAAAAATTTGCTATCATATACTTAGTGAAAAGAGATATATGAAAAATTAACAATCGGGATAACTACTTTTAATAATGAACCATTTATTTATAACTTAATCTATGAAATTGAACAGCAGGTGAAATTAGATAAGACTATTTTAAATGAAGTTGATTTTATATTATGTGATGATAAAAGTTCTAAAAGATATTTTTTAGAATTTTTACCTTGTTATATAAAAGTTCAACTTGGTAAGATAAATACTAAAAGTCCAGCAACAGGAAGAAACTATATAATTAACAAGTGCCAAAGTAAATATTTATTATTTATTGATGGAGATGATATCTTGATTAGGAATTTAAAAGATTTAGTGCAAGAAATTAATGAAAAAGAAGCAAATATCCTATTTTCTGAGGTTGTGAAAATAGGTGCTGATGGACAACATATTAAAACACCATTTATTTATAGTGATACACTATTTGCCAAAGATACTCCGCTAGAAATTAAAGAGAAAATATGTGTTCATCAAACAGGAGTTTGGAGTATTTATAAAACGGCTTTTTTAAAGAAAATGAAATTAACCTATGAAACTAATATGCGTTATGAAGATAATTATTTTTTATATTCTTTATTATTAAAAAACCCGCAAATTGATACAATAACAAAACCTTATTATGGTTGGCGTAATAATTATAAAAGTTTCTCTTATACTTCAAATTCTTTAAAATATCGAGTATTTTTATATAAAAAAATAATTGAAGTTAATATCCTCCCAAGTTAAAGCACAGGCTTCGCCAATTCTTAATCCTGTGAGTTGGGTAATTAATATAGTTATATTAAATGGTGTTAAATTATTTAATAATTCGTTTTTAATAGTTATCTATTCTTCTTTAGTAAAAGTTTCGATTTTATAAATTTGGTCTTTTCTTGGAATTTTTACATTAATATAAAAATATTCTAGTTTATTAAATTTAAATCCATATTTTAAAATTTGTTTTATTAAAATTAATATATTCGTTAAATGAGAAGTTGACAACACTTATGATTGATTCCTCCTTGATAAAATAGTTCGTTAATAAAGTTTTGTAATATAATATTATTTATTTTTCCAATTTGTATTTTTCCTAATTTGGGATTTATATAATTTGTAATTAAACAGTTGTATAGAGCATAAGTTGATTCTTTAACAAATGGTTGGTAGTAAATTAATCATTCTTTTGCTAGTTGTTGTAAGCACATAATTACTCCTTTATAATTTTATTAATAGGCAAAAAATAGTAAAATTTATTTACCATTTATATAGTAACAGTAAACTAAGAAAATTTAGATATTTCTTGTTAATAACGGTTATTTTAATATAGGATTAAAAATATGTTATACTGTGTAGTAGTTATGTAATAAGAAAAGGGCGTAAAAAAATGATTATTATTAAAAATAAAAACTTAAATAAGGAAATAAAAATAAATGAACAAACACCATTTTTCATCTATTATTCGTTTTTGTTATTATTATTAAGTATATTTTTAGCTATTGTAGGATCGGGAATATCATTATCAATTTTAAGTTCTTTATTATTAATAATAGGAGCAATTCAAAGTAAAAAAGAGGGTAATTTTCAAGAATTTTATCAGCTTCCCTTAATTTTATTAATTACTCAAATAGTTTTAGAAATAGTTTTAGTTTTTTTATTTGGGAATAATGAGGAATTGTTAGAAGTTGCCATATTAATTGCAATTCTCTTATATTTTGGGAGATTGGGTAGTATGGTATATAATCTTATTACTGGAAGAGCAAGAGAGATAAAAAAACATTTAAAAGCTGGATATGAGGTAAGTAATTTTAATGATTTAAATAAAAAAGGATTAAAAATAGTTAATCAAGCTAAGAAGAATTTGTAAAATTCTAAAACTAGTAAATAATATAATTTTAATTGATTAGAGTGTGAAATTTATCTATTATTAGTTTGAAAAATTAATTATTAAAAAATAGTAACATTTAATGTATTTCTTAATAATAAGGTTTGTTTTAGATAAGATAAATGTTATAATATACTTGGTTATTTTTTAAACTATAAAGGAGTCTTTATGATAGATATTAAAAAGATAATAAATAATAAAGAAGAAGTATTAACTAATTTAAATCGCCGTAACAAAAATTATGCTGATGAACTTAATTCTCTTATCGATAACTACAATACATATTTGAAGTTATTACAATTAGAAGAAGAAGCACAAGCTAAAATTAATAAGTTATCTAAGCAGATTGGTGAGTTAAAACGTAATGGTGAAGATGCCAGTCATATTTTTCAAGAGATTGAACAATATAAAAAGCAAATAGTTAATTCTGATTCTAAAGAATATAAAATTAAATATGAAGCACTTTTAAATGGCATTCCTAATTTACTAGCTCAGGATGTTCCAAATGGAAAAGATGAAGACGATAATCAAGAAGTTAAAGTTTGGGGGGAACTTCCAAATTTTACATTTACACCTAAAGATCATTATGCGGTTGAGTCCGCATCTTTAAATTTTCACTTTGATAAAGCTGCTAAAATATCTAAATCAAGATTTGTTTTGACAACTTCTACTTTAGCACGATTAGAGCGTTCTATTATGAACTATATGTTAAATACTCATACTTCAAGAGGATATACTGAAGTGGCAATTCCGTTTATTGTTGGCAAAGAAACTTTACAAAATGCGGGACAATTACCAAAGTTTGAAGATGATCTATTTAAATTGCAAAATAATACTAAAAGTGAAAAAGACCCTGAAACTATGCGAGACTTCTATTTAATACCAACTGCAGAAGTTGTTTTAGCAAACTTTCATCAAGGTGAAATTTTACAAGAAGAAAATCTAACGGCATCTTATACAGCTTTTTCTCAATGCTTTAGAAAAGAAGCAGGTTCAGCTGGACGTGATACATCCGGTATTATTCGAATGCACCAATTTGGGAAAGTTGAATTATTTAAATATACTACACCTGAAAATAGTTTTAAAGAGTTAGACTTAATGGTTGAGGATGCTGAAAAAATTTTACAAGATTTTGAACTACCATATCGTGTTGTCAAACTTTGTTCAGGTGATATTGGATTTACCTCAACAACTACTTATGATTTAGAAGTTTGGATGCCAGGACAAAATAAATATCGTGAATGTTCCTCATGTTCAAATGTAGGAGATTTTCAAGCACGACGTGGTAAAATAAGGTATAAAGACAGGACAGGGAAGAAAAAATTGGTTCATATGATAAATGGTTCAGGAATGGCAACTGGAAGGATTTTAGCGGCTATTATTGAAAATTATCAAAATGAAGATGGAACAATAACTATTCCTAAGGTCTTAAAACCGTATATGGAGTAATTATGTTAAAAGTATTTGTACAAGATGATTGTATAACATGTCAATCATTTAAAAATTTGTTAAATAAGAGCGTAGACTTAGATTATGAATTAATAAATAAAGAAGATGGAAATGAAGAGATGTTTGAAAAATATAACATCTTAACAAGCCCTACAACTATCTTAGTAGATAATTCAAATGAGGAAGTAGCTAGATTTTATGGAATTAAAGAAATAATACAAATAAAAGATTTTATTGAAGGAGCATACTAAAAGTATGCTTCTTTAATTTTGAAAAGGAGACAGATGATAAATATCTTAAGCAATATTTTGTGGTTATTATTTATACCATTTATAATAGTTATGGGAATTTATGTGATTTATAAGTATATTGTTAGTGTAAGAAGTAAAATAGAAACAGAGCAAATTAAAGTAAGTAAAATTATTGGACAAATCTCCATTTCTTTGGGAACAATGATCGGAACTGGGGCAATAATTGGAATTTTGGGGAGTATTTCTAGTTTATATTTATCAGGTCAAGAATATTTTGAAGCGATAGTATTTTGGGCAATTATTGGATCGTTAGTTTTAGTACCGTTAGCTTATTTAGAAACTATAGTGGCGAAAACAATGCATATGAATCCTAAAGAATATATTAGTGTTTTATTATCTAAAAAAGCCGCAATTGTATATGCTTTAGCATTTTGTTTATTACATATTTTTGGATTTTGTGGTTTTCAAATTCAAGGAATAAATTCGGCTATTACAATTATAACGGATGGATTTTTTGATATTAATTTAACACAAATTCAAAGATTTTTATTAATTGTTGTTCCTTTATTAATTTTTGTTGGAATAATTATTTTAACTAAAAAACATGATGTTTTTATTAATGCTATGAGTTTTTTTATTGGAATTGCCGTTATATTATATTTTATTTTTGCTATTTTATTTGTTCTAAAAACCAATAATTATGTAAATATATTTTTAGGAAACATTTTTAAAGGAGTAACCAATCCAGTAACAAGTTTAATTGGGATTCCACTAGGTATGGTAGCTTCTTTCCAGAGAATTTGTCAGTCATCAGAACCAGGATTAGGAGCTTTTGCTTTAAGTTCTTTAGATAACGATGTTAAAGCTAAACCAGCAGCAGCAGTTTCAGCACTTAGTGCTACAATTACAGTTTTTGTGGCAATTTTTATTACAACATATATTATGTCTTATGCTAATTATACAGGACAAGTGAATTTACAAGTTATGGATTCTTTACAAATTTTAACAGGATTTTTTTATACAGCATATAATATTTTAGGATACTTTGGCGTATTTACTTTAACTATTTTTACTATATTTTCAGGAATAACAACAATTTTAGGGTCTTATTACTTTTTAAAAACATTATTTAAATTAAGCTTTATAAAAGAATTTAGTGTTTATATGCTTTTTTTAATTTTAGCAGGGATTTTTGCTATTTTTGGAACAGATTTTATTTTTAATTTAATTGACTTATTAATGTTTATTGTAGCCTTTATTAATGTTGTGACAATTTTTATTTTTATCAAAAAATTTCATAAAATAAAACCGAAAAAATAAAAATAGAATTTTAATAAATAATAGTTTGTTTATATCTAATATAAATAAACTATTTTTGTTATAATTAAAGTATTAATAATTAATATTATGAAGGAGGATAAGTGAATAAGAAAATTCCAATTGGTATAGAAGATTATCAAGATTTAGTAAATCATCAATATTTATATGTTGATAAGACTGTATTGATTAAAGAAATTTTGGACAATGGCGAAAAAGTATTATTTTTACCACGACCACGCCGTTTTGGGAAAACTTTAAACTTATCGATGTTACGCTATTTTTTTGATATCAAATTGGATACTAAAGAATTATTTAAAGATTCTAAATTATTCCAAACCAAAGATAGCGTTAAATATTATGAATATTTAAACAAGTATCCAGTAATTAATATTAATTTAAAAGGTTTAGAAGCCAAGACTTATGAAGAAATGATTGAAAAATTAAAAATTAAACTATCATTTATTAGTCGAGAATATTTATATTTATTACAAGAAGATATTTTGGAATTAGATAAAGATTTTATTCAAAGAGGGATAAATAATGAATTAACAGTGGAAGAAGTAGCTTCTTATTTAAAAAGGTTATCAATAATATTACAAAAATATTATGGACAAAAATGTATTATGTTAATTGATGAATATGATAATATTGTTTCTTATGCGTATGAACAAGGTTATTATGAACAAGTGATAACGCTATATCGTAATTTATTTGGTGAAGCGTTAAAGACAAACGAAGCTTTAGAAATAGGAGTAATGACTGGTATTTTACGAATTTCCAAAGAAAATTTATTTTCTGGATTAAATAATTTAAAAGTAAGAACAATATTAGAAGAAGATTATGCAACTTACTTTGGATTTATAGAAGTCGAAGTAGAAGGTTTATTACAAAGTGTTCAAATGGAAGATAAATTTTCAGAAGTAAAGCAATGGTATAATGGTTACAATTTTAGTAACAATATTATTTATAATCCGTGGAGTGTAATAAACTTTATAGCTA
>JBKDZV010000099.1:0-15905 GCA_047971455.1 Mycoplasmatales bacterium
CAAAAGAGAATGAAACATTTTATTTGAAGAGTAAATTTTATTTTTATAAAAATAATAAAGAAATAGAAAAGTTATCAGAACAGACTGATGAGATAAAAAATAAAAAATATGAAATAGCAAATGATTTCGTTAAACTAAAAAATATTACACAATATAGTGATAAAGAAAAAAAGGAATTATGTAATAAATTTAAAGAAGATTATCAGAATTTAAATGTGCAATGTAAAAGAATAAAAGAAGAGCGTTATATTGTTAGAGATTATTTTAGTAATGAAAAGAAATTAATTAAAGATAGAATAGAGTTTTTACAGATTCTAGAGGAATTAATAAAGAGTGTTTTTTCTGATGAAAATATTGCCTATGATAAGGTAAGTTTAGAATATTTGAATAAAAGTGAGGAATTATTAAAAAGAATCAATGTGAAAGAAGAAATAGTTAAAAGGTTAGGAAAATATAATATAGAAAGATTATTTCCTAAATATATAGATAATCAAGGAAACTCCCAAGAATCAACACCTGATAATGCATATAGAGTATTGTTAAAAAATACTAAAAGAAACAAAACTTTATTTAATTTTCTCTTAAAAAAAATACTGGATATACTTAACAATATAACAAAAGAAAAAATAGTTAATATTTTAAAATCTAAAGAACTAAATGACCTAATATTTGAATATATTACTACTTATAAAGTTGAGGATATAGAAAGATTTCTAAATGCTACTGTTGAAAGAAATGATAAATCTGATAACTCTACTAGAAAAGAAAAAATTCAAGAACAGATAGTTACTAAAGAAAAGTTAGAGAAATTAGATGAAGGTAAATTAACTAAAAAAGTTCAAGAAATATTGACAGAAGAATATAATATAGAGAACTTATTGGAAGTAATAAATAACAAAAAACCTAATAATTTTATTGGATTAAAAAAGATATTAAATGATCATTTTGTAAGTCAATTTTTAGAAGAAGATGAGAAAGAAAATTTAATATATAAAAAGGATTATGCTCCAGAAGAAAAGCTAATTATTAAAGAAATAAATGAATTTATGAAAGGGAGATATCGTAAGGTTAAGCAAAAAAAAATAGAGCGATTTAAATTTATAAAATCAATTTTTGAAAATAAAGATAACGAATTAATCAATAAAGTTGTTCAACGAGTAAGTTCAAGAATATATATGAGTTATATTAACTATAATAAATATAAAGTTTTTTTACCTGAAGATATACAAGACAAATATAAAGATAGTTCTGTATTTAAAGAAATAATAAAATGTGAAGATACTTTTAGAAAAAAATTATCAACATATATTTCTGAATTAAATTTTATGTATTTTGCAAAGTTAGATGACTCTGATGATATTTTAGGAACTAGAAATTATAATAAAATGAAAATATTATTTGATGAAGCAAATGAAAAATTTTCAACTATTTCACAAATTTCAGGAAAAGAAGTTTTAAAAGATGAGTTTTTAAATAAAATGTATTCAGCTTTTGAATTACGTAATCATGTTTATCATTATCAAAGATTATTAAAACATGATGTTGAAGGAAAAGTGAATGAAGAGGGATATTGTAATTATATTAATGAATATAATGATAATAATATTACCAGTTATGTTAATAGATTTAATTATAATTTAAAAGAAGATTTTAAACATATTTTAATATCCAATAATCTTTGGTTATTAGAAGAAGATTACCAAGATAAAATAGTAAATATAATAAGTAATAAATATGAGAATAAGCCAACTTATTTAGTTAGATTTGATAAGTTATTTAGCAAAAAAATAAAGTATAAAACTAATACACTTGATAAAGATATAAGTATGAAGGAATTATTATATAAAGCATTAGAATTAGAATCACAAGATGATATCAAAGATAAATTTAAATCAATAATTACAGGAAGTTTACGATATTATTATCAAACTTATTATGATTATTTATTTTTTGAATATTTAAAAGATTATGAAAAAATAAAGTATAAAACACAAACTTTGACTGATAATAATAAAGAAAATCTTTTATTATCAAGTGTGAATAAAATAGTTCAAAAGAGTTCATCTTTAGAAACATTAATTTATGATTTACAATCAAGTGCTGGGGATTCGGAAAAGCAAATTAAAAATTATAATAATGTGTATATTCAATTGTTAATACATCTATTTTATGATTTTATGAGTGATAAATTAATTTTAAATACAAATAAAATAAACGTATTTATAAACATAGATGAAAATAGAGATAATAATAAAAAATGTCTAATTGATAAGTTACAATATAAATTAGATAAAACATCTTTTGATTTAGTGAAAAACGAGAAGATGCAATCAATTTTTGATAATGAACTAACTTTAAGATTATTTTCTATATCTGAGTTTTTGAAAAAAAGATCAATTTCATCTATGGAAAATGATTTGAAAAAGTATAAGCAATTTCTTTGTAAATTAAAGGAAAGATATAGTAGTGATTTTGAAGAAGTTTGGGGAAATGTATATAAAAAGATAATTGGCACAGATAAAGTTCATTTTGACAGTTATGTAAAATCAGTAGAGAATTTAATAGACATCTTAGAATTAATCGTGTTAAATATTAATAAAAACAAAGCTGAAAGGTTTGAGAATAATTTTGCAAAAAATAACAAACAAGTTTTAGAATTTTATGGGATAGATAATGACAAGATAAAGAAAGAAGATTTATGCTATGAATTTTTCGATATTAATGAAAATAAAACTAAAAAACAATCAATACTTGAGAATATAAAAAAATATGAAGATGGAGTATTTGAGATTAGAACAATACCACATGACTTTTTTATAGAAGAAGAAAACCAAGGTAAGGTAAAATTTCTTATGAGAAAACATATGGAATATATTAATGAAGTATTTAATGGAGGATATAAAGATGTTTTAAGTATATATTCTGATATGAGAAAACGAGTGTTAGATATAGAAAATGCAAAATTTATATCTCCAGTATATTCAAAAGATTATGAAGGTGAGTTAGAAGAAATAAAATCATTAAAAAATATTGCTAAAAAAATAAAAGATGATAAAAATATTAGGGAAAAATATGGAGTTAAGGAATTTATTGTATATGTTCAAGAAGAATATAAGGAAAAATATAAAGAATTTATAAACAATAGAAGAAGAGGTAAAAAAGTAAATCAAAAATATGAAAGTTTATATAGTGAAATTAAAGAATTGAAAAATGTAATAAATCTTTTTGATTTTATAAGTAATTTGATAAATTTGAAATCTGTTAATAAGGCAGAACAGTTAATACACGATATACATTCAAGATACGTTTCAGGATATAGAGATATTGAAAGAAATTATACATACTCAAAAGGTGAAGCACTGGGTGTTGTATCAAATTTTAAGAAAAACAAAGTTGTGAAAATGCTTAATAAAATATCAAATTTAGATGATAGTTTTGAATTTAACAAAGAAGATAGTTCTATTGATGAAAATATAATTACGAGTAGAAGATTTACAGTACATAAAAAAGCTTTTCAAGAAAAAGATAAAGAAAGAAAAGCAAATGGTTCTATAAACAATGAAGGATACAGGTTAAAGCAGATCCAATCATATGATACTAAATCAATGAAAGCTTTAGCAGATATATATGTGTCAGTATTTTCAAAAAAGAATATAGTTGTAAAAGCAACAAATTATGAGCAATATGATTTTGACTATGAAGTAAAAAATTTCATGGAAGATGTTGAATTTATAAGTAAGAGGAAAAATGAGGGTATACCATTGATTTCAAAATCAGAAGTAGAATATTTAATTAGTTTTATAGATAATAGAAGAACAAAAACAAAAATTACAAAAGTTTATGATAATGGATTATTTTCAAAAAGTAATGTTTAATTTTATTGAAAATTAATCAAACTTATACATTTCTAAAAAATATAGATAGTGTAGCAAAAGATGTAGAGTTAGATTTTATTCTCGAAGATATATTTTTTAATATATTTAAATATAAAAATAAAAGCAGTTTGAAAATTAGTCACGACTATGAAGTGAAAAATGGAGACGAAGTAAAAAATATGGGATTTCCAAATGATTTTGAAAAATATAGTGTTATTAATAATGTAGTAAAGAGAATAGAAGACGATAGAGTTATAGTACAACATACTTTTGGTGCAGGAGCAAGCGGAAGTCTTGTATTTATAGATTGTGAAGTCATAGGCATGTACGACAAAGTTCATGATGAAGATAAGGAAAGCAGTTATATTTCAATAAAATTAATCGTAGAAAAATTAATAAAATTTTATTGGTCTAGAAAACATGGTATAATGTGAGTATAGGCTTGATATAATGTTAAGCACCTCAAAAAATGAAGAGGACTAAAACTCCTAAATTTATTTCTTCTATTATTTGTTTGTGATATAGAGCACTCCGAAAAACGAATAGGATTAAAACAATACATTACAAGTAAAAGATAGCCATTTTTTAAAATGATTAAAGGAGCTTAAATATCAATTACCGTTAATATTTATTATGAAGGAACACAGGAAAATCTTCTAAACTTTGTGTCTGATATGACAAACTTAGGCATTGTTAATAAGATTAAAAAGCAAAAAGGAAATTTAAAATATGAATATTTTATCCCAGTAGAAACTAGTAATAAACTTTTGCTTATTGATCAATGGATATCTCAAGAAGATTTAGATAGACATCATAGTTCATCAATGATGAATGATATAATAAAGCTAAGAGATAAGTATAGTTTAAAAATGAAGGTTGAAAGATTTATTTCTGATAATAAATCAATTACTGAAAATGATAAAAAATATATAAAAGATTCTCATCAGTTGAATAACACTTTTGAAATAAAGCAAAAACTAATTAAGAATAATTCTAAAATAAGTACAACCAAATTAGGAGAACAAAGAATCAGACAAAATTTGAAGCTTGATAACCAAACTGATGTAGTTAATATTGTGTTGATTTAATCAATAAATCAAAGAATATTCAATCTAAAGGTAAAAACTATTATATTAAATATCATAATCAAGTAATAACTATAAATGCTAGTAGTTTAGGAATAATAACTGCTAAAATAATAAAAGATTATAAGTAAGATACTGAACAAATTTAAGTAAATATAAAAAAATAATTAAAAAGTTGTAATATTTGAAGTTACATCTTTTTTATGTTATACTTTAGATGTAATTTTTAATATTACAATAAAAATAGAAGGAGTAATATGAAAATAGGTGTAATATGTGCCAATGGAAAAGCTGGGCGTTTAATTGTTAAAGAAGCAAAGGATAGAGGAATAAATGTTACAGCAATTGTAAGAAAGGCTAATGAAACTGTAGCTGATAAAGTAATTCAAAAAGATTTATTTGAATTAACTGAAGCAGATCTTCAAGGATTTGATGTAATTATTAATGCTTTTGGTACTTGGAAAGAAGATACATTACCGTTATATAGCACAACACTTAGTCATCTTTGCAATTTGCTAGCCAATACTAAAATACGTTTAATAATTGTGGGAGGAGCTGGAAGTTTATATGTAGATTCTGAACATACTAAACAACTATTTGATGGAGCAGAGTTTCCTAAAGAAATTAAACCGTTAGCATTAGCAGCAGGCAAAAGTTTGAATGAACTTCGTCTACGAAAAGATGTCATTTGGACTTATGTTTCACCAGCAATTGATTTTCAAGTAGATGGTACTCGTAGTGGAACATATTTATTAGGTGGTGAAGAGCTAACTTTAAATAATAAAGGAGAAAGTTTTATTAGTTATGCTGATTATGCAATTGCTATAATTGATGAAGCAATAAATGGTAATAATTTCCAAAAACGTATTAGTGTAGTTGCTCAATAAATAATAGTTTTAAAAAGATGTAATGGTTGAAGTTCCATCTTTTTTATGTTATACTAAAGTTGTAATAATATTTGTTACAATTTAAAAATAATAAATTTATATAATATGGAGGATAAAAATGAAAATAGCCGTAGTATGTGCTAATGGTAAAGCAGGACGCCTTATTGTTAAAGAAGCACAAGAACGTGGATTAGATGTAACAGCAATAACAAGAAAGCCCAATGAAACAGTAACAGATAAAACAATTCAAAAAGATTTATTTGATTTAACAAAGGAAGATTTACAAGAATTTGATGTAGTAGTTGATGCTTTTGGAACATTTAAAGAAGAAACATTACCTATGCATAGTACATCACTTATGCATCTTTGTGATAGTCTTTCAGGAACAAAAACTCGTTTAATAATAGTAGGAGGGGCTGGAAGTCTATATGTAAACGAAGAGCATACAGCAACTGTTGCAGATAGTCCTGATTTTCCAAAAGAAGTTAAACCTTTAGCTTTAGCAATGGGAAAAGGACTAAAAGAACTACGTGAAAGAAAAGATGTTATGTGGACTTACGTTTCACCAGCAATTAATTTTCAAGCAGAAGGTTCAAAAACTGGGACTTATAAAATAGGTGGTGAAGAAGTAATAACAAATACTCAAGGTGAAAGTATTATAAGCTATGCTGATTATGCAATTGCGATAATTGATGAGGCGATAAATAAAAACTATATTCAAAAACGTATTAATGTTATAGCTGAATAATTAAAATTTAAATATAAATAAAAGCTAAATTATCCAGATAATTTAGTTTTTTTTAAGTTTATTAATTTGGAAAATAGTTTTATTAACTTGAAAATAAATGTTAAAATAAAGGTAAAATATAAAAAATTTAGGAGAAAAATGTCATTATTATTATCACCAATTAAAGTGGCTAAATTATCATTAGAAAATCGAGTTGTAATGTCACCAATGTGTATGTTTACAGTAGAAAAAAAAGATGGAATTATTACCCCATTTCATTTTGCACATTATAGTGCTCGGGCAATCGCTAAAGTGGGTTTAATTATTATTGAGGCGACAGCAGTAAATCCAGATGGACGAATCACTGATCAAGATTTAGGTTTATGGAATGATGCTCAAGCTCAAGAATTAAAAAAATTAGTTACAAATTTACATAATCTTGGAACTAAAGTAGGAATTCAAATTGCTCATGCTGGAAGAAAAGCCGAAGACGCTCTTTATCCTGTAGCACCTAGTGCTATTAGTTTTAGTGAAACATATAAAACGCCAAATGAAATGAGTTTGGCAGATATTCAAAATATTCAAAGTGATTTTGTTACTGCTGTTCAACGTGCTATAAGTTCTGGAATAGATATGATTGAACTTCACGGAGCACATGGATATTTAATTAATCAGTTTTTAGCACCGGCAACAAATAAAAGAATAGATGAATATGGTGGTAGTTTAGAAAATAGGTATCGTTTTGTCAAAGAAATTATTAAACAAGTACGCAAATTCTATCAAGGTTCATTATGGATTCGTTTATCTTTAACTGATTATTTGGCAACTAACGAACAAAATAGTATGGAAGATTGGAAAAAAATTACTAAATGGCTAGAAGCAGACGGGATTGATTGTATTGATGTATCGACAGGTGGAGTTGTTGATACAAAACCAAATATTCCTATTCACGCTGGATATCAAACAACTTATGCTACTAAAATTAAAAATCATCTGACAATTCCTGTAACAACAGTAGGTTTATTAGACAATCCCGGTTTATGTGAGTACATTTTACAAAATAATCAAGCTGATTTAGTACTAATTGGTAGAGCTTTAATTAGAAATACTAATTGGTTAGTAGATGCTGCAAAAGAATTAAGAGATAAAAATTTTATGCCTTATAATGATGCCTATAAAAGAGGACAAAATTAAATTAGAAGGTATCTAATAATATTTTTCTAAAAATAAGTAACAAATTATGTTAAAATTAAATGTTTTTAAATTATAAATGACAATAAGTCGTTTATTTATTAATATCTTGTTCATTTTCCTCCTAATTTCTTTATATTCCATTAAAGTATAAACATTATCATAATTATATTTAAAAATTTAGAAAAATAATTTTTTTAATAAATCTTTGATTGTCTAACTAATTTTGTTATAATGAAAGTAATAGTTAGGAGATATATGGATAGATTGCTAGATTCTGAAGAAATTGAAAAAGAGGATAATTCCTTAGAATTAAGACCTCAAAATTTAGACGAATATATCGGACAGAGTGAAGTAAAAGAAAATTTAAAGATTTTTATTCAAGCCGCTAAAAAACGTCAAGAAGTACTAGATCATATATTGTTTTATGGACCACCAGGCTTAGGAAAAACTACATTATCACATATTATTGCTAATGAAATGGAGGTTGGAATTAAAATAACTAACGGACCTTCTTTAGAAAAACCAGGAGATTTAGCTTCTATTTTAACGGTTTTAAATCCGGGAGATATTTTATTTATTGATGAAATTCATCGAATGCCTAAAATAGTCGAAGAAGTCTTATATTCCGCAATGGAAGACTATAAAATAGATATTATTATTGGTAAAGATGGTAATACTAAAACTTTAAATTTAGACATTGTTCCATTTACTTTAATAGGTGCTACGACTCGACCAGGCGATTTAACTAATCCCTTGCGTGATCGTTTTGGAATTGATTGTCGTTTAGAATATTATACGTTAACAGAAATTACGCAAATAATTCAAAGAACAGCCAGTGTATTTAATGAAAAAATTGATACTGATGCAGCACAAAAATTAGGATTATGTGCTCGTTCAACTCCTCGAATTGCTAATCGTTTATTTAAAAGAATTAGAGACTTTGCGCAAATTTTAAATGATAGTAAAATTGATTTACCTATTGTAGAAGAATCTTTAAAACGTTTAAATGTAGATCAAGAAGGTTTAGATAAAATAGATCATAAAATTTTAAATGCAATTATTGATAAATTTAGTGGTGGACCAGTAGGAATTGAAGCTTTAGCGGCAACAATTGGCGAAGATGTAGCAAATATTGAAGAAGTTTATGAATCTTATTTATTGCAAAAAGGTTTCTTAAAAAGAACACCTCGTGGAAGAATAGCAACTCAAAAAGCATATAATCATTTAGGAAAAGAAATTAGTAATTAAGGAGAAGTATGAAAAGTTATGTATTTTTTGATATAGACGGGACATTATTACCAGAAGGAGAATTACATATCCCCCAAAATACTGTTAATGCCATTAAAAAATTAAAGGTTAATGGACATGTACCATTTATTTGTACTGGTAGATGTTATCATCAAGCTAAGCAATATATTGAAGAAATTGGAGCTCAAAGTTATATTGTATCAAATGGCCAAGAAATTAATTTATTAGATAAAGAAATTTATACTTATGATTTATCTAATAAAGAAAAAGAATTTTTAATTAAATTATTAAAAGATACTCCTTTAAATTGGGGATATGAAACACGAGAAAATATTTATTTAATGGAATTACCAGGAGTGGAACAAGTTAAAAAGCAAATTGCTGGTTATGGTATTATGGATGTTAAAGTGGGAAGTGATAAACTTTCTGGTCAATTAAAACAAATTTGGGCTTTTGGTTCAGATGAAGAAATAAAAAAAATTGAACCAAAATTATTAGGTAAATTTAAATTTTTTCGCTGGAATGAAAATTCCATTGAAATTATTCCACTAGAAGAATCAAAAGGTAAAGCAGTTAAAAAAATTTTAGAAAATTCTGAAGAAAAGATAAAAACCTATGCCTTTGGTGATGGATTTAATGATATGGAATTATTAGAAGTTGTTGATGTAGGTGTAGCAATGGGAAATGCTCGGGAAGAACTTAAAGCAGTAGCTGATTATGTAACAGAAAATTGTACGGATGATGGAATAACTAAAGGATTAAAAGAATATAATTTAATTTAAGGAGCTTAATGAATCGTATCTTTTTAAATTTTGGATTTTTTACAATAACTTGGTATGCTTTATTTATTGTACTTGGAATGATTATTGGTTCAATAATTGTTTTAAATAATAAAAAAGTACAACAAATAATGAATAATGATGAAATATATGATTATTTTTTTTACTTAATAATTTTTTCAATTTTAGGAGCAAGACTTTGGTATGTTTTGTTTTCTTTACCTTATTATGTTACACACTTGTTTGAAATTATTGCTATTTGGAATGGTGGATTGGCGATTCATGGAGGAATTTTAGCAGGGTTAAGTTATACTATTTTTTATGCAAAAAAGAAAAAGTTTAATTTTTTGATATTAACTGATGCCATTGTACCAGCTTTATTATTAGGTCAAGCATTAGGACGTTGGGGTAATTTCATTAATCAAGAAGCCCATGGACCGGAAACCACTTATAATTTTTTAAAAAATACTTTACATTTACCAAATTTTATAGTTCAAGGAATGAATATTGCTGGAAGTTATTATCAACCAACTTTTTTATATGAATCATTATGGAATTTATTTGGTTTGCTTTTAATCATTATTATTTTTCGTAAAATTTGGAAAAGTAATAATGGGTACTTAACCGCCTTTTATATGATTTGGTATGGTTTTATTAGATTTTTTATTGAAATATTAAGAACAGACGCATTAATGTTATTTAATATAAAAATAGCTCAGTTAACTTCCTTTATGATGGTTATTTGTGGTATTGGATTATTTATTATTTTATTAAAAAAAAAACATAATTAAAATAAATAAAATTAAAAATATATTTAAGAGAAAATAATATCTTAAATATATTTTTTTAATGCTTAAATTAGTATAAAATTAAGATATTATTTGTAGAAAAATAATAATAATAATAATAACTTTATTTAGTAAACTGTTCAAAAATGTAAGCTTCAATATATGATTAAATACTTTATTAAATATTATTATAAACAGATTTATTAAAAAAATAAAATATAATATTCAAAGATATTAAAAAATATATTAAAATCCTATAATATAAATATTTAAGTTAAGTGTCTATGTTTTAAAAAATTCACTATAAAGTGTTAAATTTTAGTGTTTGAAAGGGTTCTAATATCTTTTAAATTTCAAATTAGTATAAAAATAAGATATTATTAGTATAAAAATAAGACATTATTAGTATAAAAATAAGACATTATTAGTATAAAAATAAGACAAATAATAATAACTTTATTTAGTGGGCCACCGTTAAATGTAAGGCACAATATACAATTGGTTACTTTAATTAATATTGTTATAATAGTATTGAAACAATAAGGGAGATATATGAAACAAGATAGTGTATATTTGTTAAATTTGTATTTAAAGTCAAAAGAATATGCCAAAGAACTTGAAAATATTGATGAAATATTTAAAAAAGCTAAAGTCGATATCAAGTTGTTTGAAGAACTTTGTAATGATCAATTAGAAGAAGTTGAGCGAGATGTTATGATTAAATATCATCTTGAACAAAAAAGTTTAAAAAAAATAGCACATGAGCATGAATATTCATATCCATATATCAGAAAAATTTATATAACAGCCAAAGAAAAAATGCGGATTATTTTATCAGTAACGATGGCTAATAATGCTAAAAAATTAAAAAAATAAAAAATAAGAATTTAATTTATTCTTATTTTTTTTATGAAGTTTAAAAAATTTAAAAGTAAAAATTTATACTTGATTTTGATAATTTACAGAAGAAACAATAAATAAAGCTAATAACCCAACTTGTAAATTCATAATAGTGATATCTAAAATTCCGTGAATTAAAGTAACTGAAAGTATTCCAATCATTAAACTATAATATTTTAAATGAGCAGTTAAGGCTAAACTTTTAAAATATTTTGAAAGACTATATAAAACAGTAGCTGTTCCTAAAATACCATAACTTAAAAGGGTATCAAAATATAAAGAGTGAGCATGAATTGTTTTAGGTCCATGATTAACTAAATAAATAGACTTATAACCAAAAGGACCAACTCCTAATAAAGGGTGTTGGATAAATCCATGTAAAGCAGCAATCCAAATTTTTAAACGAACATTAAAATCAACTAATAAAGTATCAATTCTTGGAAAAATTTCAAATAAGATAGTACCGAAAAAAATTAATAAAGAAGTTATTATTAAGGTTGTAGCAATATAATATTTTTTTTGAAAAAGAAAAATAATTGGAACTGAAGCAAATAAAGCAAACCAGGCAGTTCGACAACCAGTTAAGTATAAAAGAAAAATATTAATAATAATAACTAAAGAGTAAAAAGCAAACGATGATTCTTTATCCTTAACGATAGCTAATTTATAAAAAGCCATTAAAATAATAAATTCTAAAATTGTAGCATAGTAATTAGCATTCATAAAAAAAGAGTGGATACGATATTGTGGTTTATCGGGAATATTAAAAATATGTTTAGACTGTAAGACAAGATTAATTTCAACAAATTGAACTAAAGCTACGACAGCACAAATTAAACTCATAAAAGTCGCTACTTTAATAACTAGATAAAATAATTTTTGACAAGTATGAAGGCGATAAACTAAAATTATTCCAAAGATAAAAATATAACCTAAAGAAATAATAAGACCTAAAGTATTATGATGTAAAATAGAAGTAAAAATACTGAATAGTATAAAAAAAGTTAAAAGTTTTTTTTCTTTAAAATTGTTAAAAGCTTGAACTAATTCTTTAGTATATAAAAAATAAAAAAATAAAAAAATTAAAAATATTCCAGTTAAAATAAATGGTGTAAAAATAAAAAAAACCTGTAATAATAGTAACTTTTGAATTGTATCTAACTGTTTTATTTCTAAAATAAAATTATTAAACTCATTGAAAATAATGACTCCTTAAGAAAACTATAATATACATTATAGCAAAATTTAAAATAAAATTAAGAAATAAAAAAATAAAATACGAATGATAAGTATATGAAAGGAGAGGTATGTATAAAATATTTAGTGGGATATTAAAAAAGGTCCCAACAGAGGAAATGTTTGAAAAATCTATAAAAAATGAAGTGGATTTAAAAACAATAACTTTTGAGGATACAATTAGAATAACAAATAATGATAAAAAATCAGAATATTTATTATTTAGATTATCATATCAAGAAGCAACAGGAACTGGTCAAGCCAAGTATATTTTAAATGAAGAAACTCAAGAATTTGAAAAGGTTTATCGAATGACGCCGATAATTGCGGCCTATAATAAAGAATTACGGATAATTTGTGAATTAGGCGAATATCACCCCGTAAAAATAATAGCTATTGAAAAAGAAAAAAATGGCAAAAGATTTTATGATGCTATTTGTGTGCAAGATCAATTAAAAGGCGTTGTAAATTAAACAAATAATAGTATTAGTTGGATTAAATTTATTATTTTTAAAAATGTCTTATGAAGATTTAAAAAATTTAGAAATAAAAACTAATAATCTGCTAATATTTATAATTATTGATATTGTATATAATTTAAATAATTTAAGTATTAAATTATTAAATCAGTGTTTGTTGATTATAATTTTATTAATAATATTAATAAATATTTTTCCAATAATTAATCATTATATTGGTGGAGCAGATATTAAAATATTTTTATTATTAATTCCGATAATTGGCAATGAAGTTATTAGTTTAATACTTATAAGTTCTTTTTTAGGACTATTATACAGTATTATAAAACAGCAAAAAAAAATCCCATTTATTCCTTTTATAAATTTAGGATTAATAATTTTAGAAGCAAAAATGTTATAAAGTATGAAAAATATTTAAAAATTTTGATATACTATATAATGTAAAAATAATTTTGTAAGGAGAATTATGTCAAGAATAACAGATGTTTATGCAAGAGAAGTATTAGATTCAAGAGGAAATCCTACAGTAGAAGTTGAAGTATATACTGAAATGGGTGGATTTGGTAGAGCTTTAGTACCATCTGGAGCATCTACTGGTGAATATGAAGCAGTAGAATTAAGAGATGGAGATAAATCAAGATACTTAGGTAAAGGTGTTCAAAAAGCTGTAGCTAATGTAAATGAAATTATTGCTCCAGAAGTTATTGGGATGGATATTACAGATCAAATTGGCGTTGATAAAACAATGATTGATTTAGATGGAACAAAAAATAAATCTAAATTAGGAGCTAATGCTATTTTAGGTGTATCTTTAGCAACAGCTAGAGCAGCAGCTGATGAATTTGATTTACCATTATACCAATACTTAGGTGGATTTAATGCTAAAGAAATGCCAGTACCAATGATGAATATTATTAATGGTGGAGAACATGCTGATAATAGTGTTGATATTCAAGAATTTATGATTTTACCAGTAAGTGCTAAATCATTTAAAGAAGGAATTAGAATGGGAGCTGAAGTATTTCATGCTTTAAAAAGTGTGTTAAATTCTAAAGGTTATGTAACTGCAGTTGGTGATGAAGGAGGATTTGCTCCAAACTTAGCATCTAATGAAGAAGCTATCCAAGTTATTATGGAAGCCATTGAAAAAGCAGGTTATAAACCAGATGCTGATGTTAAAATTGGTATGGATGCAGCAGCTAGTGAATTTTATGATAAAGATACTAAAAAATATAATTTAAAAGGTGAAGGAAGAGAATTAACTTCTGATGAATTAATTGCATTATATGAAGAATGGGTAGAAAAATATCCAATTATAACAATTGAAGATGGATTAGATGAAAATGATTGGGATGGATTCAAAATTTTAACTGAAAAATTAGGAAACAAAATTCAATTAGTTGGAGATGATTTATTTGTAACAAATACTGAAATTTTAGCAAGAGGAATTGAAAAAGGAATTTCTAACTCTATTTTAATTAAAGTTAACCAAATTGGTACTTTAACTGAAACATTTGATGCTATTGAAATGGCTAAAAAAGCAGGATATACAGCAGTAGTATCACACCGTTCAGGAGAAACAGAAGATGCAACAATTGCTGACATTGCTGTAGCTACAAATGCTGGACAAATTAAAACAGGTTCAGCTTCAAGAACAGATAGAATTGCTAAATATAATCAATTATTAAGAATTGAAGATGAATTAGGAGATTTAGCACAATATAAAGGATTAGATGCTTTTTATAATTTAAAAAAATAGTTAAAATTTAAATAAATAAGTAATTTAAAACAGAACATTTAATTTGTTCTGTTTTTAATATTACTTAGGGCAAAAAAATAAAATTCAGATATTTTAATAGTTTTAATGTATTATAATAGATGGGGATCAATGAAAGAAAAAATAATTTATTTAGATTATTTAGAACAGAATTATGAGAAAAAAATTAAGTATTTAATTAAAGATTCAGAATTACAAAGTATTGACAAAATAAAAGCTATTAATTATTGTCAAAAATTACAAGTAAAATGCCTTACGCTTTATTGTAAAGAATATCCAGAAGAATTTAAAATATTACCTAAACCACCACTAGTAATTTATTATTATGGAAATATTAAATTATTAAAGACTAAAAAGTTAGCTATTATTGGAAGTCGTGATAATACTTTGTATGGACAAAAGGCTTTACAAATTATTATAAATAACATTCATGGATATACAATAGTTAGTGGCTTTGCTAAAGGAGTTGATCAGCTTGCACATCAAGGAGCTTTAACTAATGATTTGCCAACAATTGCAATTTTAGGTGGAGGATTTAATCATATTTATCCTAAAAATAATATGAAGTTGTTGCAACAGTTGCAAGAAAAAGGTTTAATAATAAGTGAATATCCACCAACTGTTGTTCCTAGACCTTGGCACTTTTTAATGCGTAATCGTTTAATTGCTGCTCTATCAGAAAAAGTTTTAGTAATTGAAGCAAATGTTAAAAGCGGTTCCTTAACAACAGTTGAAGTAGCCTTAGATTTGTCAAAAGAAGTTTATGCCCTTCCGGGAAGTATTTTTTCAAAACAATCAAAAGGTTGTAACTTATTAATTGAAGAAGGTTCAAATATATTAAGTATTGATACTAAATTTATTGTATAATATAACTTAGGAGTAAGATGAAAAATTATAAAAAAGAAATAAATATTAATAATGGATTAAAAA
>JBKDZV010000100.1:0-19897 GCA_047971455.1 Mycoplasmatales bacterium
ATTATAAGTATAAATATTAAAAAAGATATTATTAAATTTAATAATATCTTCTTTTTTAACTCAATTATTATTTTTAGTTAGTAGTTTAAAATTCATATTTATCTGCTTGATTAACCGCTTCTAAAAGTTCTAATTTATGCTTAATAACTTTTCTAAATTCAACGATACATGAAGGATAAATTTCGTTAGGCTCCATCATTCCTGGATTTTCATCTAACATTTTTTTACTACATTTATACAATACTGATTTATAATCGCTAGAAATATTTACTTTTTGGACACCAATTTTCACTGCTTTATGAATTTCGTCATCTTTATTACCACTACCACCATGTAAAACTAACGGAACTGTTGCAATTTTAACAATTTCTTCTAAAATATCTAAACGTAACTTAGGTTCCATATTTTTAGGGTATAACCCATGAGCTGTTCCAATTGCAACCGCTAAAGTATCAATCCCAGTTTCATTAACAAATTTAATAACATCCTTAGGATCAGTATAAATTATATTTCTTGTTGTTCCTTCAAATGAACCATCATTATTACCAATTGTTCCAATTTCTCCTTCTACTGATATATTATTTTCTTGACAAATTTTAACAACTTCTTTACTTATAACAATGTTTTCTTCTAAAGAATGTAATGAAGCATCAATCATTACTGAACTAAAACCACAACTTATTGCTCGAACTACATCTTTAATACTTCCACCATGATCTAGGTGAACAACTACCGGTAATTTAGAACTTTTAGCTACACTTACGCACATCTTAGCAAAATCATCACCAAAAAAATCTAATTCACTTGGATGAATCGCTAAAATAACTGGAGCATTTTGGGCTTCACATTCTTGCATAACTCCTTTTAACATTACTTCACTACCAATATTAAATGCTGGTACACCAAATTTTTCCTCTTTTGCTATTTTTAACATTTCATTCATATTTATTAACATTATAATTCCTCCATTTTTATAGATGATAAATCTATTTTTTCTTCTGGTTCATTTTCTTCAGTCTTTTCTTCATCGGTAGCTGGTTTTTTAATAAACGCTAAAATTATTCCCGTGACTAAACTTCCCGCACCTAAAGCAATTAAAAACCATAACGGCTTAATAATAGCTGGAACAATAAACATTCCTCCTGAAGGTACTGGACTCTGAACACCTGCTACCATAATGATTGCTCCAGTAACTATCGCCCCTGTTGTTGTTGCTAAAATAACACGCAGTGGATCTTTAGCAGCAATCGGTATTACTCCTTCAGTTATCATACAAAAGCCTAAAGGTAAAGCAATTTTGACATTTTCTTGTTCTTGTTTACTAAAAATAGATTTTCTAATAAAATAAGCAATACCAATTCCAAAAGGTGGTACCATTGAACAAGCAACTTTAACAGCTTCTGGTCCCATAACTCCCTCTAATAATAAACCGTCACTAAATAATGAAGCAGTTTTATTAACTGGTCCTCCAAAGTCAAACGCTACCATTCCACCTAAGACTCCACCAAAAATAGCTGCTGAACCATCACTCATATTTTCTAACATTGTTGTTAAAGCATTAGTTGCCCAAACAATTGGCACTCCAATAACAAAATACATTAATAATCCAATAACTATTGATGATACTAATGGTAAAATCATCATTGGCATTAATGCTTCTGCCCAAGTTGGAACTTTAAGTTTTCTTTTTAAAAAATTAATAAAATATCCAACTAAATATCCACCTAACATTCCTCCTAAAAATCCAGCTCCAATTGAATTAGCAATTAATCCCATTAATAATCCAGGTGCTATCCCTGGTCTATCAGATATTGAATAAGAAATACCTGCAGCCATTACCGGGGGAATTAATCCCATTCCTAATACTCCTAATGATACTAAAGCATCAAATATAGAATATGGTTGACTATAATCTTCAATTACAGCTCCATTTGTTAAATTACCAATCGCAATTAATAATCCTGATGCCACTACTAAAGGTAGCATATAAGAAATTGCGGTCATTGCATGTTGTTTTAATTTTAAATCTTTCATTATGATATCATCCCTTCTATCTTCTCAATTAATTGATCAGATCCCTTAATTACAATATGGGTAGGTACCTCCATAACTTTTTTCCCCTTAAATCTCTCTTTTGATACTTTTATATCAACAGCTAAAATAACAACATCAGCATCTTTTATTTGTTGCGGTGTTAACACAAATTCTGCCCCAATTGTTCCTTGAGTTTCAATAAATATTTCATGGTGTTTTTTTTGAGCAGAAGCAATTAATTTTTCTCGGGCAATATACGTATGGGCTATTCCCGATGTACAAGCACAAATTCCGACTATTTTCATAACTCCTCCTGAATTTTATTTATTTTTTCAAATAATTTAACTTTATCTTTTTCCTCTCTCAAAAATTTTTGAAATGTTTCATCTAAAAGATGTGTTGCTAATAAAGATATTTGTTTTAAATGTTCTTTATTATATTTGTCTTTAGGAATTACTAAAGTAAAGATTATATCAACTAGTTTTAAATCATAACTTTGATAATCTACTTTATTTTGTGGTAAATGTAAAAAAACATGTGCGGTTTGAGCTTCTTGTAATATTACATGAGGAATTGCTACTCCTTCACCAATATAAGTTGAAGATTCTCGTTCACGCTGGTGCAAACCTTCTAAAATAATTTGAGCACTTATATTTATTTTAGAACTTATAAATTCAGCAATATGTTTAAATGTAGCTTCTTTTGATATCAGTGAACTCTTATATATATCAATATTATCTAGCTTAAAATTATTTTTATCCATAATATCCTCCTTAAAGCATCTTTATTATTGCATTTAAATCCATTATTAATTCCATTTCACTTTGTGCATTTATAAGTATATTTTTATACTTATCATTTTCCACAATTTTTAAGATATATTCAAATAATCGGGAAATTTCAAAATCAATTTTTTCTTTAAAACAACAAAGAAAAAATATATTACAAGCAGCATTATCAATAATAATTGGTTCTTTACTAATTGTTAAAAAAACAATATTTTTTTGTGAAAAGTAATTTAATGGATGAATAATCATTGTATTATAACCAATATATGTTGGTGCTATTTTCTCTCTTTTTAAACATTTATCTCTTAATTTTTTCCAATCCTCGACATATTTATTACTATACATTTTTTGTGAAGCTGCTGTTATCACTTCTTCTAAAGATACTTTATTCAGAAATATTTTAAATGAATTTTGAATAAAAAATTTACTTAAAAATTCTGAATTTGTTAAATTGTTTTTTAAAATAAAATCTATTTTGTTAATTTGCTCTATTGTTAAAATATAATCCATATCTAAATATGGTACATTACTTATTATTTTTTTATTGGAAAAATTTAAAATAAGTTTTATTTTAGTTACTTTATTTTTTAATAGCTTTTGACTTTCCTCATAAGTTAATTCATATATTTTTAAATTTTTAGTATACTGGTAACTAATCCACCGTTTACAATATTCAATATTCTCATTACTTTCATCGGTAATAATCAATAAGGCTTTACTTTCTGTTGATGAAAAGATTAACTCTTGAATTTCTTCAGCAATATAAGCTACATCATCTCTTGGAAAACTACTATCTTGATAAATAAAACCTAATAATTGCTGACTAATTGAAAAACTGTATGGATATAAGCGAATTAAGCGGGCAGTATTTTTTAATTTTAAAATTATTTTTAATTGTTTGCGTAAAGTAACTTCCATTATTTTTTCTAATAAAGTAGCAAATACTTTTGCGGAGAAATCAATTTTAATTTGATAGTTACTTGCTAATATTCGAAAAAAACTTTGGATATCTTGTTGTAATTGTTGTTCAATAATAAGTTTTTTGTAATATCCAATACTTTTTAAAAACTTCTTAACAAGACAATAATTACTATTTGATAAATTATTTTTAAATAAATCTAATATACTATAATAATAAGTCTTTAAAATTGTTATATTATTAATATACTTTTTAAATATATAATAGCTATACCAAATAACTTGAATTTGAATTTTTTCATTGTACATAATAAGCTCCGTATTTTTTAAATAAGCAGCAAAATACTTAAATTCATGTAAATTAAATATTTCAAAAAATAAAATTGATATTTTAGTATTATATAAATCTTTAAAAATGTAAGTTTTAGCAATTACCTGATTTAAAAAAATAGATGAGGCAACTTCTAAATTAAGTTTATAACAATACAAGCTTCCTTGTTCTTTTTTTATAATCGTTTGATATTTTTTAAATTCCTTATTTATCGTTTGGACATCTCTTACTATTAATGATTTTTGACAAAAACTTATATCAGCGACTTTATTAATATTTATTTGATAATCAAAAAGAATTTTACCTAAAATATAACTTTTCCTTTGTTCGGAATCGCTTATATGTAAAGTTTCAGAATAAAACTTATCAATTAATATTTCGACTTTTATTTTATGTGATTTACTAAAATAATAACCTTTTCGCCGAGAATATAGTAATTCACACTGATATTTTTGTAATTCTTCTCGAATATTTTTTATGGAATAACGAATTGTTCTAAGCGATAAATTCATTTCTTTTGCCAAATAATGTCCATCAATATATTCCAAACTTGTAATTAACTTTAAAATATTTAGTTCTCTTTCTTTCATATTAACCTCGCAGATTCCTCTGCACCTATATTATACTTTATCTAGAAAATATAAAATTTTTCCTTTGCATACTAAAGTGCATTTATTTTCTTATTTTTTTTATACCATTATACTATATTAAGAAGTGTGAAGATAAAACTAAAAATAAGTTTTATCTTCACACTTCTTAGTAAAACATCACTATTTTAACCTATTTAATTAAAAAGTACTTAATATAGCAAATAATCTAGTAAACTTAATTACTAGATTATTTTATTAATTCAACTATCTTTTAATATTTGGCAAATCATAATTAATTTTAAAGCTTATCTTACAAAATAAGTTACTAGTTCTTTCATCTTTTAACTTAATTCTTGGAAATTTAAATCAACATCATAAACAAAATTAGCAGTTAATAAATATGATTCAGTATATTCTATTAAACTTTCTTTTTCGTAAGCTTGTCTGACTATTTTTAAAACATTTTGCTTTTTAGCATTAACATATTTGTTTAACTGTTTTGGTAAAGTACTTAGCATTATTCGTTCTTTAGCCTTAGTTAAATTTAAATTATATTCTTTTGTTAACACAACATACAATCTTTTCGTATTTATTTTAGCAATATTTAAATTTTTAAAGCGATTGTATTTTAAATAATTACGTTGAATTATTAAGATTTCTTTAGTATGTTTATCAATTTTTTTTCTAATAATTTCAATAAGTTTTTCATTCTCCGTTAACTTCAAATGCTGTCTTAAATCTTCATTAGGTAAGACAACTTGATAATTTATTACTTGATTTTCAACTTCTACACCCATTTGATTTAGCTGATAGTCATAAGAATAAATTCCGGCTAAATAAAGTTCTAATTTTCCTTGTACAAAAAATGAACCTTTACCTTGGATTGAATAAATTACTTTTTTAGCTTTTAAAATATTTAATGCTTTAACAATTGTGGAACGGGAAACATAATATTTTTGTTGTAATTCATGTTGTGTTGGCAACTCTTTAAGCCTTTCTTTTGATTTATTCTCATAGTAATCTTTAATTATTAAATCTCCAATTTCTTCAGCTAAACTTTTTTTTAACATTATTTGAAATTTTGAGTTGATTCAATTGCTTTTTTCCAACCAGCATATAAAGTATCACGTTCTTCAACAGAAATATTTGCCTTAAATTCTTGATCTTTTTCCCAGATTTGTTGTAATTCTTCTTTACTACTCCAAAATCCAACCGCTAGCCCTGCTAAAAAGGCTACTCCTAACGCAGTAGTTTCAATATTTTTTGGTCTTTGGACTGTAACATCCATAATATCTGCTTGAAACTGCATTAAGAAGTTATTATTAGTAGCTCCTCCATCAACTCGCAACACTTTTATTTCTTGTTTAGAATCACTAACCATAACATCAATTACATCTCGTGATTGATAACAAATTGCCTCCAAGGTTGCTCTAATTATATGATTTTGTGTCGTTCCTCTTGTTAGTCCAAACATTGCTCCACGAACATCAGCATCCCAATAAGGTGTCCCTAATCCTACAAAAGTTGGCACGACATAAATTCCTCCAGAATCTTGAACTGCTTTTGCTTTTGCTTCTGTTTCTGAAGATTTTTCAATTATTTGTAACCCATCTCTTAACCACTGAACGGCACTTCCTCCGACAAAGACACTACCTTCTAAAGCATAAGTTACTTTACCATCTAAGCCCCAACCAATTGTTGTAAGTAAGCCATTTTTAGATTTTATTGGTTTTTCTCCAGTGTTCATTAACATGAAGCATCCTGTTCCATAAGTATTTTTAACCATTCCTTTATCAAAACATAACTGACCAAATAAAGCAGCATGTTGATCACCTGCTATTCCAGAAATTGGAACTTCTTCTCCAAAGAAATGGAATTGTGCCGTTTTGGCATAAATTTCACTAGAAGGTTTAACTTCAGCTAGCATTGCTTTTGGTATATTTAAAATTTCCAAAAGTTCTTCATCCCAACATAAATCAAAAATATTATAAAGCATTGTTCTTGCTGCATTAGAATAATCGGTTACATGTGCTTGACCATTGGTTAATTTCCAAACTAACCAAGTATCAATTGTTCCAAATAATAATTCTCCTGCTTCAGCTTTTGCTTGAGCTCCCTCTACATTATCTAAAATCCAACGAATTTTAGTTCCAGAAAAGTACGGATCAACTGGTAACCCTGTTTTATCTTTGATTAATGATTCATAACCTTGTTCTTTTAATGCTTCACAAACATAAGAACTTTGACGTGATTGCCAAACTAAAGCATGATAAATTGGTTCTCCTGTTTTTTTATCCCAGACTACTGTAGTTTCCCTTTGATTAGTTATTCCAATTGATGCTACTTCTTGTGGAGAAATTTTACTATTAATTATTGCTTCAGCCATTGTTCCTAAAGTTCGTACCCAAATTTCATTAGCATCATGCTCTACCCAACCAGGCTCTGGAAAATGTTGCGTAAATTCCCTTTGGCTGGAAGCTACTACTTGAGCATTTTTATCATAAATTACTGTTCTTGTTGATGTTGTTCCTTGATCAATTGCCATAATATATTTTTTTTGCATAACACTCCTTATAATTAATAATTTTTATTTATTTTTTATCTTATACTAATAAAGTAAAGACTAGTACGGCTAATGCTGACCCTAATAGTGGTCCTAAAATTGGTACCAATTGGTATGACCAATCAGCATCTACTCGATTTTTATTTTTTACACAAAGTTGATATATTAATCGTGGTCCAAAATCTCGTGCCGGATTTATTGCATACCCCGTTACATTACCAATACTAATCCCAATTACTACTACTACTAATGGTACAAAAATTGGTGCTAAATCAGTATATAATGTTGTTGCTAAAATAAGTACTACCAAAATAAATGTTCCTATTGTTTCTGTTAAAAAGTTTCTTGGAATATTTTTAATTGTTGGAGCAGTAGCAAAAACAGTAAGTAAGTTACCATCTTTTTGAACTTTAAAATAATCCAGATAAATAATGTAAGTTAACCATGCTCCAAGCATTGCTCCAATAATTTGTGCTATTACATAAACTACAAAGAGACCGATTGTAATATCACCTGTTAATAAAAATGCTAAACTAACTGCTGGGTTTAAATGTCCACCAGAAATTGGCGTGGAAATTAAAGCACCAGCCATAACAGCAAATCCCCAACCAAGCGCTATAAAAATCCAACCACTATTTCTTGCAGGTGATTTTTCTAAAGCATTGGCAGCACAAGTTGATGTCCCTAAAAATATCAATAATGCGGTTCCAATTACTTCGGCAAAAAATATTTGTATTACAGTTATTTCATCCATATTTTTTCCTCCTTTATATTATACTTATATTATAACTTAAAGAAGAAGAAAAGTAAAGGTTTTCAATAATAGGATATTAAAATAAGAGTATAATAAAGTAAATTTTCTTTATACTCTCCTTTTAATTTAAATGGTTAACTGATTCACTTCTTGTAAAAACTCTTCGGCTAAACTTAAATATTTTTTACTAACCAGTTGAAAGTCAATACCTAAATCTTTTGATAACCCTATTTCTTCTTTATAAGAAGCAACGTTAAACCATTGTAAACATTGGAACATACGCCAAGCAAATAGCCTAATCATTTTATCAGTTGTTAATTCTACTTCATATACTTGTAATAAATTTTTAGCCATTTGAAAATTACTATTACCAAAACAAGCAATATCATAAATATAGTCATTAATTCCAGTGAATTCCCAATCTAATAATTTAATTTCTTGATTTGGTGTAATAATAAAGTTCGCCATTTGAGCATCATTATGAGTTGGATATTTAAGATGTTGTTTTAAATATTTTTCATAAATTTCCAACCACGACTTTTTTAAATCCACATATTTTTCTACTTTATTAGTATGTAATTTTTCATATTTAATTAAGCGACCTAAATGATCATATTTAGCTAATTCAATATTAGCTTGATGTAATTTTTTTAAAATATTACTAATTTGTACTAAATCTACTGTTTCTTTAATATTTTCTCCTACAACATAAGTTGCTATTTTAAGGCCTTGAACACTATCTAAATAAATAACTTTATTAGAAATATTTAATTTTTCTATTGCTTTTAAATGTTCTTTTTCTTGGGAATAGTCAACAAAATTATAATTTCCTTTTCCAGGATATCTAAAGACATAATTCACATTATTGTTATCTTTAATTTTATAAGTAAAATTAGACATTCCTCCCATAAAGCGTTCTACAATTTTGTAATTTTGATTAATTTGTTGTAAAATTTCTTCATGTTTCATGCTTTCTCCTTAGGATTAATTTTTATTATTAAAAATATTTATGATAATTCTAAATATATTATACAATAATTTTAAACATGATACTAAATATATTATAGTTAAACGTTTTAAAAACTTATCCTTTGATTTTACTCAAATTATAAGTTTTTATTTTCTAATATATTATTTTATTATTTTTTTTCTATTACTTAGAATATAGTTTTTTGAAAACTATTTATTTATATTAACATCTATAAATATCAATTACTAGTCCATTTATTTAATTCTTGCTTTGTACAATAAACAATATGCTCTTCATTTAATTTATGATACTCTGGTGTTTTTTCTTGTACTTTATAATCATAATTATGCTCTTGTTTAGCATTATATTCTTGTCTTATTCGTTGGGATTCATAAATGGGGTCAGCATGGGGAATCGCACTTAATAAAGATTTAGTATAAGGATGAATGGGATTAGTATAAATTTCATTTACTGGAGCTACTTCCACTAATTTACCTTTATACATTACCCCAATTTTATCAGAAATATATTTCATCATCGCTAAATCATGAGCAATAAATAAATAAGTTAAACCAAAATCATCTTTTAAATCTTTTAATAAATTGACAACTTGTGCTTGAATTGAAACATCAAGTGCGGAAATTGATTCATCAGCAATAATAAATTTTGGTTTTACGGCTAAACTTCTAGCTATCCCAATTCGTTGTAATTGTCCTCCAGAAAATTCATGAGGATAACGAGAAATATGATATTCACTAAGTCCTACTTTTTTTAATAATTCAACTACTTTAGCTCGAATTTGCTTTTTATTTAAGTTAGGTTGATGAATTTTTAAACCTTCACCAATTATTTCTTCAACTGTCATTCGAGGATTTACTGAAGCAAAAGGATCTTGAAAAATCATTTGCATATCTTTTGCTAAAGCTCTTTGTTGTGTTTTAGTTATCTTAGTTATATCTTGTCCTAAAAAATTCATTTTTCCATTTGTTACATTATAAAGTTTAATAATTGTTCTTGCTACTGTACTTTTCCCTGATCCACTTTCTCCCACCAGTCCAAATATTTCACCTTTTTTTATAGTAAAGGAAACATTATCTACCGCCTTAAATTCCTTAACCCCACCTAAAATTTTTTCTTTTAAAGTTCGTTCACTATTAGGTTTTGTTACTTTAAAGGTCTTGGATAAATTTTTAACTTCTAAGACAATATCATTATTCATTGTTCTCCTTTAATTTTTTGTATTCTTCCATTTTCTTAGCGACAGCCAGTGGTGGTTTAACTTTTGGAGCTCTATCATCTAATAACCAGGTGGCCGCTTGATGAGTTGGACTGATTTGAAACATTGGTGGATGAAGTTCATAGTCTACTTTTAAAGCATATTCATTTCTTGAGGCAAAAGCATCTCCTTGTGGCGGATGCAATAAATTAGGCGGAGTCCCAGGAATCATATAAAGCTTTTGGGATTGGTCGGCAAAAACATCAGGCATTGATGATAATAACCCCCAAGTATATGGATGTTGCGGATTGTAAAAAATATCATATTTTGTTCCTTTTTCAACAATTTTTCCTGCATACATAACCGCAATATAATCAGCAATATTTGCCACTACTCCTAAATCATGTGTAATAAACAAAACCGCAAAATTCAATTTTTTTTGTAATGATTTAATCAACTCTAACACTTTAGCTTGCACCGTTACATCTAAAGCAGTTGTTGGTTCATCAGCAATTAATAATTTAGGTTCGCAAGCTAAAGCAATAGCAATAACAATTCTTTGACGCATTCCACCACTTAGTTGATGAGGATATTGTTTATAAGTTTTTTGAGGCTCTGGAATATCTACTAACTTCAAATATTCTAAAACTTTATTAATATAATACTCTTTTTTAACTAACTTTCTTAATTTAGCTCGTCTTTTATTAATAGTTTGATAAAAATCTTTTTTATTTTTTATATTTAGTTCAAACGCTTTATTTTTTGCGACTTCTTCTTCTTGATTATTAATTATCTCTTTTTTTATGTTCAAAAAATCTGCTTCAAATTTTTTAATATCTTCATTTAACTGTTGTAATCCAGTACAATATTCTGTACTTTGTCCAGTAGAATCAGGCATATGATGTAATTTAATAGCTTCTAAAATTTGATTACCAATTGTTAAAACTGGATTTAAAGAAGTCATTGGATCTTGAAAAATCATTGCCGCATCTTTTCCCCGGATTAATTCATATTCTTTTTCGGTGAAATTAGCAATATCCACACTATCTAAAATTATTTTTCCTTGTGTAATTTTTGTATTTGTTCTTGGTAACAACCCCATAATACTTTTAGCGGTAACACTTTTACCAGAACCACTTTCTCCTACTAAACAAACAATTTCACCTTGTTTTATTTTTAAATCAATTCCTCTAATTGCTTGAATATTTCCCGCATGTACTCGAAAATTGATATGTAAATCTTCAATGTGTAAGACAGTATTTTTCATTATTTTCCTCCTCTCATTTTAGGATCTAAGGCATCTCTTAAACCATCAGCAATTAAGTTAAATGATAACATAATTAAAGATAAGGTTAATGCTGGGGCAAACAAAACATAGGGATTAGAGTTTAAAAAGTCTTTTCCTGTTGCTGCTAGTGAACCTAATGAAGGAATAGGAGAAGATATACCAAGTCCTAAAAATGATAAAAAGGATTCAAAAAAGATAGCACTAGGAATGGTAAACATGATCCAAATAATAATTACTCCCATAACATTTGGTAAAATATGTTTAAAAATAATTTTTTTATCATTTTGTCCAATAGTTATTGCTCCTAAAATATATTCTTGATTTTTAATTTTTAACATTTGAGCTCGAACAATACGATACATTGGTATCCAACCAGAAATAGTAATGGCCAAGACTAAGGGAATAAATCCGGGTCCCATAGCAACAATAATTAAAATCACCCAAATTAAAGTAGGAATTGAACCAATAACTTCAACAATTCGTTGTAAAATCATATCAATTTTCCCACCATAATATCCCGAAATAGCTCCTAAACTTACCCCAATTACTAAATCAATAAAGGCTGCCAATAACCCAAACAAAATAGAAATAATTGCTCCTACCATAGTTCGGACATATAAATCACGTCCTTGATCATCTGTTCCAAAAATAAAGTGAATATCTTCTCCTGCTCCTAAATCTCCACTTACATTATCATAAGTATCGCCTCCAGTAAATAAGCCAATTGTTTCTAAAAAAGGAATACGAGGTTTTAATAATTTGTAATTCAAATCTTGATATGAACCAATTAAATTTGCTTCTGGTGTTCCATCATATTCTTGTACTTTATTATGATAAGCTCCAATAAACGGAGCAGTAACTGCTAAAACAATTATAATTAATAAAATAAAGGAAGCCAGGACTGAAGCTTTATTTTTTTTAAAGCGTAAAAAGGCATCTTTAAAAAAGGTTAAATCTTCTCCTTGTAAATCTTCATTTTGAATTTGGACATTATCAGCAAATTCAAATAATGAATCAGCTACTTGATCATATTCTTTAAAATTATTCATGATTTTTACCTCCTATCGCAATTCGGGGGTCAACAAATACATACAAAATATCAACCGCTAAATAAGTTATTAAAATTTGTAAAGCAATTAAAATAGTACATCCTAATACTAAAAAGACATCATGGGTTAAAACACTTGGTACTAATTTATCTCCAATACCAGGAATAGCAAATATTTTTTCAATTACTAATGATCCGGTAGTTAAGGAAATAGTTAATGGTCCAATAATCGTAATTACAGAAACTAAAGTATTACGAAAAGCATGTTGAAAAATAACTTTTTTAGTACCAACACCTTTAGCTTTAGCTAAAATTATATAATTACTATTTAATACTTCAAGCATTTCCGTTCTTGTTACTCGAGCAACTTGAGCAATAGCAAAAAATGATAACGCCGCAATTGGTAAGACATATGATAATGAATTACTTTTAGAATATAACGTTGGGAACCAACCTAAGTTTACGGCAAAATTATATTGTAAATAAGCGGCAATTACAAAGGAAGGAAAGGATACTCCAACTACCGCAATAATTGTTGCTATATAATCCCAAAATGAATTTTTTTTGATGGAAGCTAAAACTCCTAAAAAAATTCCTAAAACTACTCCTAAAACTACTGAAACCATTCCAATACTAAAGGAAATAGGATAAGCTTTGGCTAATATTTTACTAACATCTTGGTCTGTAGCATATGATTCACGTAAAGTAAAACCAAAAATATCATCTGCTGGTCCTTCTGTTTCTGTTCGTATTAGTCCTTCTAATCCTAAAATATTCGTAAAGTAATCAGTATATTGTACTAAAAATGGACGATTAAAACCATTAGCTTCATCCATTTGATAAATTACTTCTTCTGATAATTTTTCTGAATTATATGGATCTCCGGGAATTAAATACATTGCTGTAAAAGTTATCGTAATTACAAACCATAGTGTTAAAAACATTAATCCAATTCTTTTAAGTATATAATTAATCATTCTTCTCCTATTTTATAAAATAAACAAACGACATTCGTTTGTTTATCTTTAGCTTTATTCTGATTTTGTTACATATTTCTGAGATATTTTCATAAACAAATGAGTTGGCATATCATATCCATCGGCTAATAAATATTCTTGAGTTTTTTGATAAAATGGTACTAAAACTGTATCATCAATTAACATTTGTTCTAATTTAGCAAAATCTTCAAATCTTGCTTGAGTATTAGTTTCTTTTAAGGCTTCTTGATATAAAGCATCATATTCTGGATTATTATATCCTGTATCATTTTGTGAACTATAACTTGTCCATAAGCCTAAATAAGTTGAAGGATCAGCAAAATCAGGTCCCCATGCTAAAATTAACATGTCATATTCCCCATTTTCTCGTGCTTCATCAAATTGTTCAGATGGTAAAGTATCAACTTTAATTGTTATTCCAAAAGTTTGACTATAAGCTGCTTGAACTGCTTCAGATAATTTTCTGTTAGATTCTGTATCAGCTGCTAAGTATTTTACAACGATTTCACTTCGTTCACTAAAGCCCATGTCTTCCATGTAAGCATCAAAATATTTGTCAGCTTCTTCTTTATTATAAGTTATTAAAGAATCTTTACCATAATCACGATAATCTTCGCCATCATAAGCAATATTTGTAAATTCTGCTGGTAAAATATATTCAACAGCTTCATTCATATCGCCAAAAGCAGCTTTACGAATTTCTTCACGATCAAATCCATAAGCAATACCTTTTCTTAAATTTTCATTAGCTGTTGTCGCACTATCTAAGTGGTTTAAATGTACATAATAAGAAAATCCAGTTAAAACACTTTTTAAAGTTCCTTCTTCTTTAGCTTCTTTTTGATTTTCACTATTTGATAAAATCTCAGCATAATCTAATTCTCCGGTTTTAAAGGCTGAATAAGAAGCTGAATCATCTTCACTTACTTTAAAAGTAATATTTTCTAAAGTTGTAGTATCTTTATCATAATACAGTTCATTTTTTGTTAAATAAGTTTCTGATTGTGGATCATATTCTGTTACATAATAGGCTCCATCATACCAAGCATGTTCAGCATCTGAAGCGTAATCAGTTCCATATTCTTCAATTGCTGCTTTAGGTTGTGCGGCAAATGAAGGAAAAGCTAATAATGATTCAAAATATGGTACGGGAGTATTTAAACTAACTTCTAAAGTGTAATCATCAATTGCTTTAACTCCTAATTCACTTGGTTCTTTTTCTCCGGCTGTTATTTCTGTAGCATTAACTATTGGTTCAAAGATAAATGAATAACTTGAAGCAGTTGCTGGGGTTACCATTCTTTGCCATCCATAAACATAATCTTCAGCCGTTACATTTCCTTGTTCTTCCCCAGCATAATCTACCCATTTTGCATCATCTCTTAAAGTAATTGTATAAGTCTTTCCATCTTCTGAGGAAGTTATTTCACTAGCCATTCCATTTATTAATTCTCCCTCATCATTTACTTCTGTTAAAGTTTGATACACATCAACCATTAATTGAAAGGATTGATCATATGACACTTGTGAGACATCTAACGATTCTAAAGCACGTGAACTTCCCCAAACAAAGGCATCATTATTGGTAGAACCACACCCAGTTAAAACTAAAAATAATATTCCAAATAATACGACTGCTTTTTTCATACTTCCTCCTTTTTTAAATTTTCAAAATTATAGCATAATTTTTTCACATTACAAAGGATTTTTTATTTTTTAACTTTTATTTTAATCTTAAAAAATTAAAAAAAAGAGTAAAAACTCCCTAATTTCAAGGTTTTTTTACTCTTTTATTTTTTTGATAATTTTTTTATACTTTTCTAACCTTTAGAAAATTTTTTCACTTCATTTGAAAAAAATTTGAAGATATTTTTTTAATATTACATCCACGTTATTTTACGTTCCGTTTTTGCTTTTATTCGTTGAATATTTCCTCGATGCAAATAAATAATTACTATATACAAAATAATAATAAATAATGTATAAAAAGGTGGTTGATAGATAATTGAATAGACAATATATGCTCCAATAGCTACTAATGATGCTAAAGATACATATTTTTTTAAATATAGTACTAAAACAAAAACACTAAGTGCAAAAATTGCTCCCCAAAAACTATAAGCTAAAACAAAACCACAAGCAGTTGAGATACCTTTTCCCCCTTTAAACTTCATAAAGATGGAAAATCCATGTCCTAATAAAGCAAAAGGTGCTAAAATTAATGGACTAATAACAAAGCAACTAGCAATTAATACTACAATTGCTCCTTTAGACGCATCTAAAATAAAACCTAAAATAAAAGCAGGTTTACCACAAGTTCTTCCTAAATTAGAACCACCAATATTTTGGGACCCTAATTTAGTTATGTCTTTTTGATAAATTATTTTGCCAATTAAATAAGAAAAAGGAATTGAACCATATAAATAAGTAATTATTATTGCTAATAAAATTTTCATTTTACCTCCTAGCTTTTAGTTACTTTCATAATTTCTTGAGCTTGAGCAGTATATTCATTTTGTTCAGTAAAAACAAAGACTGGTTCTAAAATTCTTAATTTATTATTTTTTATTATCGATTTTTTAGCTTCAATTAAAACAGTGTTTGCTGGACGTCCTATTTTAGGATAAACTAATTGAAGTTTTGTTATCGTAAAACCATAATTATTCAATAAAATAATTATTTCATCCAAACGGTCAGGACGATGAACTAAATTTAAAGTTCCTACATTACTTAATAATTTCTTTGCTTCAATAATAATATCTTCTAATGTTACACTTAGTTCATGTCTAGCAATTGATACAGCATCATTAATATTTATTTTAGAACTTTCACTAACTCTAAAATAAGGTGGATTACAAGTTATTACATCATAACAATTTTTACCAATTTTATCTGATATTTTAATTAAATCAGCATTTATCATCTGGACTTTATCTTCTAAATTATTTAATTTAATTGATTTGGCCCCTAATAAACTAATTTCTTTTTGAATTTCAATTGCTTTAATTTGTAAATCTGCTTTTTTTAAAGTTAATAATAATGCTATGGGAGCATTACCCGTACATAAATCAACGACTTGAATATCTTTTTTTTTAAATTCTGTAAAATATGCCAATAATACTGAATCAAATGTGTATGAGCCTTTTTCTGTGTCTTGAATTATTTTAATTTTTCCTGTAAGATCTAATGTATTAATTCGTTCCATGCGCTTTAATCCTTTGTAACAAATAATTTTCTATTTGTAATTTTTTATTAGTTTTTGTGAAGAGTCTTTGTTGTAATGCTAAAAGCATTTCTAATTTTCCTACTTCTTGATGGGTATATTGAATTATCTCATAAATTATTTGTTCATTATAATTATTACTTGTTACTAATTTAATATAGGCCTGATGGTAGTTCTTTGCCATTAGGGTATCAAAAAACTTTAAATAAAAGTCTATTTCACTTGCATCACTATTTAAACTCATAAATTGTAAAATATTCCAATAGCGTTTAGGATATGCTTGATAGTCTTCTAATTTAATTGGCTCTTGATAAATTGTTGCTCTTGATTTTATAGTTGGTAACAATTTACTTAAATTATTAACAACTAATAAATGATTTTCTTGATTTTCTTCAAATAACTTTAATAATTTATTTTGTGATTTAATATCTATTAAGTCAAAGTTATTAATAATAGCTAACTTTTTTTCTTTTTCTAAAGCTTTATATTTATAAAATTCTAAATATTCACTAATATCTTCAACTATATATTTTGATTTATTCAAAATTAACACATCAAAATCTACTTTTAGTTGTTCATAGTTTACTTTATTATTGTATAACTGTTCGTAAATTTGCTCAACAAAATCCTCAAAACTTACTACATTAGTATAGATGTTTAACATTTTAATTCCAAATTATCAATAATCTCTTGAACAATCTCCATAGTTGACTTTGTCGCATCAATGGTTACGACATTTGCTTTATTAGCAAATAATGTTTGATAACTCCCATAAATTTGTTGGTGAAAAGCTAAATTTCTTTGGTCAAAACGATTTTTTTTACGAGCATTTTTATGTAATCTTTGCAAAGCTTGCTCTGGTTTAATATCAAAAAAGAACGTTTTACTAGGTAAGCAATTATCAAAAGTATATTGATTATAAGCCTTAACATTTTTACATTTACCCACATATTCTTGATAAACAATTGATGAATCAATAAAGCGATCACAAATTACGATTTTATTTTCCTTTAAAGCTGGCTCAATCACTGTTTTCAGATGATTTACCCTAGCTGTAGCAAATAATAACGCTTCTTCTTCAATATTTAAGTCATTTTCCATAATTAAAGTTCTAATTTTTTCACTAAAAGGACTTCCCCCTGGTTCACGAGTTATAATTACTTCATAATCTAATTTTTCAAGTTCTTGTTGCAATACTTTAGCGGTAGTAGTTTTACCACTACCTTCGCCACCTTCTAATGTTATAAAATTTTTTTTGTTCATCTTTTAAGCTCCATGTTTTTCTAACCTATATTATAACATTTAATACTTTAGAATACAGTAGTTATTATATAAAAATATGATATCTTACGATATCATATTTAAGTTTTTATGATAATAAATCATTTAAATTATCTTCAAAGTTCGAATCTTCTTTATCATCTTTATTGCTTGTTTGAGCACTATCTTCAATGCCAGAAGCAATTTGGATAATTACATCACTTGGAATTGAAAATCCCATATTATCTGCTTCAACATCTGCTATTTTCATTGTGTTCATTCCAACTACTTTACCATCAGAATTTAATAATGGTCCTCCACTATTACCTGGATTTATAGCAGCGTCAGTTTGAATATATTGGTATTCACTATTATCATCTCCTGTTATTGTTCGCATTGGTGCAGAAATTATTCCACTAGTTATACTTCCTTGGAATTCTGAACCATAAGGTGACCCAATAGCAAAAGCCATTTGCCCGGGAGTTACATCATCAGAGTCTGCAAATTCTAACGGTGTAATATCTTGTGAAGTTTTAAATCTAATAACAGCTACATCATAAGCTTCATTAGTTCCTAAAATTTCTGCATCAATTAATTTATCATCTTTTTTTGAAGAATCAGTTGTTATAATAGATATTGTATCGGAACCATCAACTACATGATTATTAGTTAAAGCATAATAATATCCATCTTCTTTTTTATAAACAAATCCACTTCCAATTCCTTGTTCAATTGGTTCTCCATCAGTTAAATTATCAATATATTGTTGCAATAAAGCATTATTAACTGATAAAATTTTTTGATTTACTACGGTTATTACACTATCTACACTATTATCATATAATTCGCTAATTAGTTTTTCTTGATCAGTAGAAACCTTTGTTAAATTAGAACTATTTGAACTTCCTCCATCTTTATCAAAGGTATAAGAGGCTACTCCAACAAATAATACAATGACAACTAAAGCGCCAAACATCCCTCCTAAAAATGGTTTTAAAAAACTTGATTTATTTTTAGAACTATTTATTACTTTAGTATCTAAATTAGTTTCTGGTTCTTGATTAGTTGTTAATCCTTGATCAGTTTCTACGTTTTCTATTTCTTTATTTTCATTAACTTCCATTTTTCTCCTATTTGTAATTCTTATTAATACATACTTATTATACTACATAAATGTTAATTATAGGTAAAATAAGCGTTAAATATAAGTTAAAATAAGATACTGATTATTTTAACCAGTATCTTAGTTTATAAATAATTTTTTTTAAATTATTTTGTTAATGATGCAAAGTATTTAGCAGTTCTTACTAATTGTGAAACATATGACATTTCATTATCATACCATGACACAACTTTAACTAATTGATTTCCATCTACATCAATAATTTTTGTTTGTGTTGCATCAAATAATGAACCAAATCTTGTTCCAATTATATCTGAAGAAACGATTTGATCTTCTGTATATCCGTATGATTCAGTTGAAGCAGCTTTCATTGCTTTATTAATTTCTTCAACAGTAGTTTTTTTATCTAATGTTAAAGTTAATTCTGTTATTGAACCTGTAATTGTTGGAACTCTTTGAGCTGCTCCATCTAATTTACCTACTAGTTCAGGTAATACTAATCCGATTGCTTTTGCTGCTCCTGTTGTATTTGGTACAATTGAAGCTGCTGCTGCTCTAGCTCTTCTAAAGTCTCCTTTAGGGTGAGGTGCATCTAATGTTGATTGATCATTTGTGTACGCATGAATAGTTGTCATTAACCCTTGTTTAATTCCAAATTCTTTTTGCATAACATTTGCCATTGGTGCTAGACAGTTTGTTGTACATGAAGCTCCTGAAATTATTGTTTCTTCTCCGGTTAAAATATCATGATTTACATTGTACACGATTGTTGGTACATCATTTCCAGCTGGTG
>JBKDZV010000101.1:0-2432 GCA_047971455.1 Mycoplasmatales bacterium
TATATCTTCATTTGGAGTAGCTGGTGTTGGTGGAGGAGCAACTTTCGCCGCAATAGCAGTCTTAACAATCATGGGGCTTGATGTAACGATAGCTGCTACTTTAGTTGCTGTAGAACCATTATTAGATATGGCAAGAACTGCTTTAAATATTTCGGACTCAATGTTAACCGGAGTAACAGTAGCCAAATTAAATAAAAATATTAATAAGGAAATTTTAAATAAGGAGGTATAAATGAAATATCTTGTATTAGGTGGAAATGCTGCTGGAATGAGCTTTGCTGCTAAAATGAAAAGAAATGATGCTAGTAGTGAGATTATTGTAATTGAAAAAAATGATTATGTATCATTTGGAGCGTGTGGACTCCCTTATTATGTTGGAGATAATTTTGCTAATGAACAACGAATGATTGTTAAAACTCCTGAAGAATTTCAAGAAACTGGAATAGATTTACGAATAAAAGAAGAAGTTTTATCTGTGAATGAAAAAGCTAAAGAAGTAGAAATTAAAAGTCAAGCTAAGACTTATATCGAAACTTATGATAAACTAATAATTTCTACAGGAGCTAAACCTATTATTTTAAATAACGTTCAGCCTGATTATAAAAAAGTATTTACACTTACATCTTTAGAAGATGGTAAAAAATTAAAAGCTCTTATTAAAGAAAAAAGTAATTTAAATATTGGTATTATAGGAACTGGATTCATTGGTTTAGAATTAATGGATGCTTTACTTGATAAAGAACATACTATAACAATGTTCACGAATACTAAAACTATTATGGCTCCTACATATTCGGCAGAAATAGTTGAACCAATCGAAGTAAAATTACAAAAACTAACCAATTTAACAATCAAAAATAATGTATTAATTGATAAACTTGAAATTAAAGAATTAGTAGAATTAAGTTATGATAATCAACAAGAAGTATTTGATATTGTCGTAATGTGTATAGGTTTTAAACCTAATACAGCATTTATTTCAAATGTTGATAAAATTCCTAATGGAGCAATTATTACAGATAATAAGGCTCAAACTTCAGTTAAAGATATCTATGCGATTGGTGATTGTGCTACGGTAACTAATTTAATTACTAAAAAACCTATGTTTTTACCATTAGCAACAACTGCTAATAAACTAGGAAGAATGTTAGCTGATTCTTTAGCAAATAAAGAAGTGTATTTTCAAGGAATGTTAGGAACATCAGCTATTAAAATTTTAGATTATGAATTAGGTAAAACAGGATTAGGTGAACAAGATTGTTTAGATAATCAAATAGCATATAAAACTAAAATAATTACTGATTTTAATCAAACTAATTATTATCCAGGTCAAGAAAAAATAATGGCTAAAATTATTTATGAAGCTCAAACTTTACAAATTTTAGGGATAGAAATGGTTGGTAAAAAAGGAGTTATTGGACGCATAGATGCTATGGCTTTAGCTATTCATCATAAAATGACAACTGCTGAATTAGGTTATGCTGATTTTGCTTACGCCCCACCATTTGCTCGAACATGGGATTTTTTAAATGTTATAGGAAATGTAAGTAAATAAAATATTAAAAATATATATAATTATAAAAATTTATATATATTTTTTTAATGTTATATATTAAAAAAAATTACAATTTACTTTATTTATATTCTTTAAGATAACCAATTTTAATATCTTTTTTTAGGTAATTAAGATTTTTTTTAAAAAATTTGTTAAAATTTTGCTTAGGAAGATAAATAAAATTAGCACAATTTTATTTGAGCTTAACGATAATTATACTTTAAATAGGAGACAAATGATTGCAGTAAAAATGGAAAAAGTAACTAAAAAGTTTGGTAAATTCAAAGCTAATGATAATGTGAATTTAGAAGTGAAACAAGGAGAAATTCATGCTATTTTAGGAGAAAATGGTGCTGGGAAGTCAACTTTAATGAATAGTTTATTTGGACTTTATGAAATTGATGAAGGACAAATTTCAATCAATGGACAAGTTGAGATAATAACTTCGCCAATTAAAGCTCAACAATTAGGTATTGGAATGGTCCATCAACATTTTATGTTAGTTAAAACTTTTTCAGTTTTACAAAACATTATTTTAGGTAATGAACCTACAAAGTTAGGAAAGTTAACCTTAAAAGATAGTAGTGCTAAATTACAAGAACTAGTTAGTAAATTTCATTTTAATTTGGATATTAACGCTAAAGTTTCAACTTTAACTGTTGGTCAAGAACAAAAGGTTGAAATTTTAAAAGTTTTGTATAAAGATGCTAATATTATAATTTTTGATGAACCAACAGCTGTATTAACTCCCCAAGAAACAGAAGAATTTTTAAATATTATGCGCAAGTTAAAACAAGAAGGTAAAACGATAATTTTAATTACTCATAAATTAAATGAAATTAAAGCTGTAGCTGATAATTGTACAATTATTAGAAAA
>JBKDZV010000102.1:0-2707 GCA_047971455.1 Mycoplasmatales bacterium
AAGTATGAAAAAAAGTGAAATAAATTATACTTTAGGTTTAGATTTAGGAATAACATCAGTAGGTTGGGCTATTGTAAATTTAGATGATGAGAATAAAGCAACTCATATTGTAGATACTGGGGTTATAATAACTGAAACAATGGAAGATGGTAAAGAAGGTAATTTAATAAATACTAAAAGAAGAAATTCTCGTGGTATACGTAGAACAATACGAAGAAAACAATTTCGTGTTAAAAGAATAAAAGATCTTTTAGTGGACTACTTTGATATAGTTAGTATGGAAGATATATATTTAAAACAAAATAGTTCAGTATATGAGTTAAAAGTAAAAGGTTTAAGAGAAAAATTAATGAAGGAAGAACTTGTTAAAGTTCTAATCCATTATGGGAAACATCGTGGGTTCAAATCAAACAGAAAACATGAAGCCAGTGGAGAAGATGGAGTTATCTTAAAAGCCATTAAAGCCAATGAAAATAAATTTGATGGTTTTATTTCCGAATATATTGTGACAAAATTAGATGGGAAAAATAAAATAAAAAATGAAGCAGATTATAATTTTTCCTTTTCACGACAAAAAATACAAGAAGAAATCGAGTTTTTGTTAGGTAAACAAATTGAGTTAGGCTTAATAGATGAGGAATTTAAAACAAAGTATTTAGAAATTTGGGAATCACAAAGAGATTTTTCTGAAGGTCCAGGAGGGGATTCAGAATATAAAGTAGATTTTGCAAAAGTTTTTGGATATTGTCATTTTGATGGAGAATTAAGAGCACCCCATTATTCAATATCGCAAGAGATAAATTCAGGGTTAAGTAAATTAATTAACTTAAGATATAAAGTTGAAGGAGAAGATAAAGATTATCAAAAATTAAGTGTTGAACAAATCCAAAAGATTATGGAACTATCAAATACCAAAAAAGAAATTAAATATGCTGATATTTCTAAAATAGTGGGAAAAACTAAACTTAGTGTATATAAAGGTTTAAATCTTTCACGTGAAGAATTTATTAAAATAGTAAACGAAGTTAAAGAAGAAGAAAAAATAGAAGGTAATTTAGATTATCATAATAGCCTTAGTTTTAAAATAAAAAAAGCAGCAGTTTTAAATAAAAAAGTATTATTTAAACGAGAAGCTAATCAAATATTAAGAAAAGTATTTAAAGAAAATTTAACTGTTGAAAAATATGATGAATTACCAATTGAATTTAAAGATGATATTATTACAGGATTAACATTTTATAAAACAGATGAAAAAATAGCTTTATATTTTAGCGGTAGTGCCGAAGATATGACCGTAACTTCTTGTGATTGGGATTTATATCCAGAAATTAGAGATAATATTATTCCTTTAATTCCTGGAAGTAAATTTAAAGAATCAGCAAGTTTATCATTAAATATTTTAAGACAATTAAATGAAATAATGATAACAGGATTAGAATACAGTGAAGCTATGCAAGAATTAGGTTATGATCATAGTCAATTAGGAATTAATAAAGAACTTGAAAAAAGAAAAAAATTAGGAGATGTAATTCAAATTTTAAATACCCAATATCCTAATGAAATATCTAATCCTCGAGTAATAAGAATTTTAAAAAATTGTCAAAATTTAATTGATGCTTGTATTGATAAATATGGGACTCCTAGTTTTATTAATATTGAAGTAGCACGAGGTATTAATTTAAAAGGAAATAAACGAAGAGACTTATTAAATGAACAATTAAGCAACTTAGATAGAAATGAAAGATTAAAAAGTCAAATATTAGAAGAAAATCCTAATATGAATTATAGTAATATTTCTAAGTATGATTTAGAGAAATATAAATTATATGAAGAGCAAGATGGAATTTGTCCTTATTCATTAGAAAAAATAGAAAAAGGAAATATTTTAACAAATATGTATCAAATTGATCATATTGTACCTTATTCTAAATCAAAGTTAAATACATTAGTAAATAAAACACTAGTGAAAAAAGAGGAAAATCATCAAAAAGGGGATAAAGTTCCTTTAGAATTTTTAAATGATAAGCAAAAAGATAAATTTAAAGATTATATAAATAATAATCGCAAAATAAGTAATAATAAAAAAACATTATATCTTTTAAAAACTTTAAATGATTTTGAAGAATCTTTTACTTCAGGAGCAATTGAAGATACAAGATTTATTACTAAATATTTAAAGAAAATATTAGATGATAATTTGATTTTTAAAGGTGAGGAAAATACAGTAAAAGTTCGTTCATTTAAAGCAGGTTATGTAAATCAATTTAAAAAAATTAATCGAATTAATAATTTTACCCATTCTTATGAAAGTTTAGATTATAAAAGAAAAGAACGAATTCTTTATACAGGAGAAAATGTAGATTTAAAAAATCAAAAATTAGAATTTATATTTAAATCACAACAAAAGGAATATGTAATAAAATTAGCGTTAATAAAAGAAACAGAAAAAACTCCGGTAGAGATAAAAAGAAGAAATTCTGCTCTAATAAATATTTTAAGTAATATAGAAAAAATAGATTTTACAGTATTTTTAGATTTACCATTTATGAATTTTATTGAAGAAGATAAAGCAATTCTTGAACAAGTAAAAAAATTAGATATTCCTAAAAATTTAAAAGAAGATATCGAACTAATTTTAACTTATGTTAAAGCTCAAGTTGAAAAAGAACGAATTAAGAAAAATCGTAATAATCATTTACATCACGCT
>JBKDZV010000103.1:0-6903 GCA_047971455.1 Mycoplasmatales bacterium
ATGTATTTCTTCATGATTATTCATTTGACAACGTCGTTTATTAACTAAAACTTTATTTTTTTTTTTAAGTTCAAAGTAAACTAAATCTTTATAATGAGTTATTTTTTCATATGTTCTAATTCTTAAATTTTGTTTATATAATGGTTTATCCAAAGAATCTCTAATCATTTGATGATTTAGTGTATCAACATAATAATTTATAATATTATAATTAGTATTTTTGTTACAATATTCATCTAATTCTAATTCCTTAACTAATATCTTTTCTAATTGTTCATATTGTTGGGGTGTAATAATATATTTATATTCATAACGGTTAAATACTTCAATTCCCATCTTTCCTCCTCATGTTCTAATTATAATCTTTTAAACTTTAGCTAACCTTAACTTAAATTTTTTTATTAACTTTTTTTTCTAATTTAAATTAAGTTTAATTTAAGATTTATTAAGAAATACTATTCCTATAAACTATTATTCTAAACTTTACTTTATCATTTATTAACTTTAATATTTTAATTACCATCTTACCTCCTTATGCTTTAATTATAAATTTTTAGACTTTAACTAAACTTAATTTTAAACAATACTTTTAATTTTATTTAATTATAAATTTAAGTATTCTTTAAGATTTGTTAATCACTTTAATTTATCTTCATCAATCTTCTTGGCTTTTCAAATCTTTAATACAAGTTCCTTACTTGTGCTTTAATTATAAGCATTTAAACTTTAATTAAACTTAACTGTTTTAAATTTTTTTTTTAGTTTTTTCAAAAAAGATTTAAGTTTTTTTTAAGGTTTATTGTATAATATATATACTATAAATAAAAAAGCAATTTTAAAGGAGTAAGATGCGAGTTTTATTAGTAGAAGATGAATTATTTTTAGCCCGTTCAATTGCTAAAAAATTTCAAAATAAAAATATAGATGTTACCCAAGAACCGGATGGTAATGAAGCTTTAGATTTAATTTTATATGATAATTTTGATATCATTATTTTAGATATTATGTTACCAGGCTTAGATGGATTAAGTATTATTAAAGAAGTTCGAGCACAAAAAAATGATATTCCCATAATTTTAACATCTGCTAAAAGCCAAATTGATGATAAAATTAAAGGTTTAGAAGCCGGAGCTGATGATTATTTAGCTAAGCCTTATGATTTTGAGGAATTATTAGCCCGAATTTATACTAATTTACGCCGTATTAATAATAATTTTGATTTTGAAGAAAATAATAATACCATTGGTAATTTAACTTATGAGCGTAACTCTTTATTAATCCAAACAGCAGATAACAAATTAAATTTAACTTTAAAAGAATTTGATTTATTAGAATACTTAATTAAAAATTCACCTAACGTTTTATCAAAAGACCAAATAATTGATAAAATTTGGGGTTTCAATAGTGATATTATGCCAAATCAAGTCGAAGTTTATATTTCTTATTTACGTAAAAAGTTATTATTAATTAAAGCTAATATTAAAATAAGTACTATTAGAGGCTTAGGGTATAAAGTAGAGCTTAACGATGTTTAAACATTTAAAACGTCGCTTCATGTTAATTTATAGTATTTCAATTTTTCTTTTAGTTACTTTATCTTTTTCTTTAGTTTTTTATTCTTCGTTTAAAAATACTAAATCTGATATTATAACTAAGTTAAGCTTTAAAGATGGGCAAAAACCTAATGATAAATTAAAGCAAAATAATCCTACTCAAGATGTTGACTCAAATCCTAATGATCAAGAAACTCCGGCATTACCCGATGATAGTTTTCTTAATGATCAAACGCATAATCCATTTGCTAATATTCCTGAAGATAATCAAAAACAATACAATATTCAAGTGTTTAGTAAAGATATGTTTTTTTTACTAGACGATGAAAAAAATATTACTGATACTGCTTCCCAAGAAGAACTAACAAATACACAATTAACTACAATTGAAGCAGCATTACAAGATACTACTAAAAGCATCTTTCAAGTAGATAATAATTATTATACTTATGCCATTTCAGATAATGTTGCTAAAGTTGTTGATATTACCCAATCATTAAATTTATTAAAAGATTTAGCCCTTACACTTTTATTTTCAGGAATTTTGCTCTTAATAATTACTATCATTATTGGTAATTGGTTCGCCTCTAAAGCTTTAAAACCAGTTGAAGAATCATTTATTAAGCAACAATCTTTTGTCTCTGATGCTTCACATGAACTTAAAACACCAATTAGTGTTATTTCTTCATGTTTAGAACTTATTAAAGAACATGATGATGAAAGTGAAAAGTGGATTGATTATTGTATTAGTGAAACTAATCGCTTAAAAAATTTAACTTCTGATTTATTAGAACTTTCTAATGATAATACTAATCTTGACATTAAAGCTTTACCCGTTTATAATATTTCTGAACATTTAGATTTAATTTTATGTGCCTATGAAGTTAAATTATTTGAGGAAAAATTTGCTTTAACTTTTGATATTACTAATAATTTAAAAATTAATATCTTAGATGAAGACTTTAAACAACTATTTCATATTTTAATGGATAATGCTATTAAATATAATGATACTCGTAAAAAAATCTTTGTCAAACTGACACAAGAAGAAAGACAAGTAATATTTACTATTGCTAATACAGCAGATTATATTTCTAATCAAGATTTAAGTAAAATTTTTGATCGCTTTTACCGACAAGATAAAGCACGTAACAAAAAAATTGCAGGTTTTGGTTTAGGCTTAGCGTTAGTTAAAAATATTATGTTAAAATACAAATTAAAATATAATGTTCATTATGAAAATGCTAATTTTATTTTCACTATTAAATTTCCACTTAAAGATGAATAACAAAAAATACTATATGCTGAATAAAATCAGTATATAGTATTTTTTATTTTACTCTTAAATAATATTCTTTACTTTACTATTACATATTCTAAAACTTTAATCTACTTCAAGCTAATTAGATTTTCAACTATCATACTTCAAGCTATTTTAATTAAAGAATATATGATTTATTTTATTTCATATCTTCCCTTTTTAGCTTATCTATATATTATATTTTCTAATTTTTTAGAACATATTTTTTTTACGCATGATAATAAAAATTATTAAGGCAATTAATAATGAACAGCTGAAGATTAAAAGTGTTCCAATATTCGTTGTTTCCAAAAATCCTAGATAAGTATTCATTCCAAAAAAACTAAAAATCATTGTTGGCACAGTTAAAATAATGGTAAAGGATGCTAGAATTTTCATAACTTTATTTAAATTATTGGAAATAATTGAAGCTGTTGCATCTCGTAAACTACGTACAATTTCGGAATTTATAGTTGCCATTTCTTGAGCTTGTCCAATTTCAATTAAAGTATCATCAATTAAATCTTCATCTTCTTCATAAATTTCTAAAGTTCTTGTTCTTATTACTCGGCGTAATACTTGAGCATTAGTCTTTAAAGCTGTAGAGAAATAAACTAAATTTTTTTCTAAAGTCATTAATTGAATAATATAATCATTTTGAATATCTTCTACCAGTTTATCTTCAATGGAATCAATAAAACGATCAATTTTTCTTAATTCTCGCAAATATTGAATTGATATTTCATAAATTAATTGTAAAACAAAACGTGTTTTTTTGTTTGTGTTAGCTTTGAATTTATATTTATCTTTAAAAATTTTAAGTGCTGTTAAATTTTCTAATGTTACGACTATTACTGCTTTTGCTGTATTTATAATCCCAACAGGCATTGTGTTGTAACTAATATCTTGTTTATCTTCTACTTCTTCAATTGGGGCATTAATTAAAATTAAAGATTGATTATCTTCAATTTCTACCCTTGATACTTCTTCTTGATCTAGTGCTGCTTTCAAAAAATCCAGCTCTACTTGATGATGTTCTTGAACTAATGTTAATTCCTCTTCAGTTGGATTTGTTAAATAAATTACAATATTTTCTTCGCCGATTTGTGAAGAAATGGTTTGATTATTAACTGTTTTAAAAATTTCTACCATTTTTCCCCCTTTTTTTAAATTAAATAAACTAACAATATAATATTCCCTTATCTAATTCAAAATAATAAAAAAAGTCCTTGCGGACTATTTTATTATATCTTATTAATTTTTGTCATAAAATTAGATTTATTTCTTGAAGCATAGTTTTTGTGTACTATTCCTTTAGATACAGCTTTATCTAATTTTTGTACTACTAAGTTCAAAGTTTTTAAAGCTTCTTCTTTATTTCCTTCAACAATTAATTTATCTAAATTTTTCATTGTTGTTCTCATTGAAGATTTTTGTGCTTTATTTCTCATTCTTTTTTTTTCTTGAGTAATTATTCTTTTTTTTGCTGATTTAATATTTGCCATTTGTCCTCCTATCGTTTATTATACTAATTCTATTTTCACTAGTTCAGCATTATCTCCACGTCTAGTTCCTAATTTAATTATTCTTGTGTATCCACCATTTCTTTCGGCATATCTTGGTGCGATATCATCAAATAATTTTTTTGTTACAGTTTTTTCTCCAGCCATAACATTTTTAATTATATAACTTTCGGCTCTTCTTCTTGCTGCTAAATCACCTTTTTTACCTAAAGTTATCATTTTTTCTGTTGTTTTTCTAATTTCTTTAGCTCTTGCTACAGTTGTTGTAATTGATTCATTTTGTAATAAATCAGTTGTTAAGTTTCTTAATAATGCTTTTCTTTGTGCTGAAGTTCTACCTAATTTACGGTAACCTTTTGATTTATACATTTTGCCTCCTTTTAGTCTTCTTTAAATTTAAACCCTAAATCTTCTAATTGCTGTTCAATTTCATCAATTGTTTTAGCTCCTATATTATCTAAAGTTCCTATTTCTTTTTTATTTTTTTGGATTAATTCTTCAATTGTATTTATATTAGCTTTTTTAAGCCCATTATATGCACGATTAGAAATATCCAATGCTTCAATTGAAATAGATTCTTCTACTTGTGTTTCTTCTACTACTTCAACTGGTTCTACTTTATTAAAGACATTAGATTGTTTGATTGTTTCTTCTAAATCTTTAATTAATAAAATATGTTCATTTAAAATATGTGCTGAATATGATAATACTTCTTCAGGTGTTAACATTCCATTAGTCCAAATATCTAAAATTAATTTATCATAATTAGTTTTATCACCAACTCTAGTATCTTCTACTTTATAAGCAAATTTAGTAACTGGTGTGAAAATAGAATCAATGTAAATATCTTGAGATTTTTTTTCTTTACCTCTATTTTCTTCAGCTAAGTTATATCCACGTCCTTTAGAAATTGTAATATCCATTTCAAATTCTGTATCTTCTGATAAAGTTACAATTTTTTTATCAGGATTCATAATTTCAATTCCTGCAGGTAGTGTAATATCAGAAGCAAAAACTTCTCCTTTTTTATTAGCTTTTAAATTTAAAACATGTTCTTCATCTTGAACATCAATTCTAAAATATAATTCTTTTAATGCTAAAATTACACTAGTAACATCTTCTACAACACCTGGTATGATATCATATTCATGATTAACATCTTTAATTTTAATTTTTTTGACTGCTCCACCTGGTAATGATGATAAAGCAATTCTTCGTAATACATTTCCAATTGTTATTCCAAATCCATTTTCTAAAGGTTCTAAGATAAATGTTTTGTAATTTTTATCTTCATGTTCCTCTACTTGGATATTAGGAAAAACCATTCTAAAATCATATTTTTGTTGCATCGGTTCCTCCTTTGTTTTGTATTATCTATGTCCTTTTGGTGGACGACATCCATTATGGGGTCTTGGAGTTTTATCTTTAATTGAAACTACATCAATTCCTAAACCTTTAATTGTTTTGATTGATGTATCACGTCCTGGTCCTGATCCTTTTGTTTCAACTTTTATTTTTTTCATTCCCATTGTTAATACAGTTTCAGCAACTTTTGTTGCTGCTTGTTGTGCAGCAAATGGTGTTGATTTTTTACTTCCTTTAAATCCAGCAACTCCACTTGAAGCCCATGCTAATGTATTTCCATCATTATCTGTTATATTAATAACGGTATTATTCCAAGTTGAATGAATATGTGCAATTCCACTTTCAACATGTTTTTTTATTCTTTTTTTAGATTTTCTAACTGCCATTATGCCTCCTTATTATTTTTTCTTATTAGCTACAGTTTTTTTAGCACCTTTTCTTGTACGAGCATTATTTTTTGTATGTTGCCCTCTTAAAGGTAAGCCTCTACGGTGTCTAATTCCTCTATAACTTCCAATTTCCATTAATCTTTTAATATTTAAGTTTACTTCACGTCGTAAATCACCTTCTACTTGTAATTTATCAATTTCTGCTCTTATTTTTGTTAAGTCATCTTCAGATAAATCTCTTACGCGAATATCTTCTGAAACTCCTGCATTTTTTAATACTTCTTGAGATGTTATTTTTCCAATTCCATAAATATAAGTTAATGAAATAACAACTCTTTTTTCTCTTGGTATATCGATTCCGGCTATACGTGCCATATTATCCTCCTTTTTTATCCTTGTCTTTGTTTATGTTTAGGATTATCACAAATTACACGAACAATCCCTTTTCTTTTAATTACTTTACATTTTTCACATATTGGTTTTACTGATGCTCTTACTTTCATGTTGCCTCCTATCTAAATCTATAAGTAATTCTACCTTTTGATAAATCATATGGTGAAATTTCTACTAATACTTTATCTCCTGGTACAATTCTTATATAATTTTTTCTAATCTTTCCTGATATATGTGCTAGAATTTCCATTTCATTATCTAATTTTACTTTAAACATAGTATTCTGTAGCACTTCTAATTCGATTGCTTCTGCATCTATTGCTTCTTGTTTAAAATTTTCTCCTTTAAAGTAGTTAATATTTCGTAAACTTCTTTTGTTA
>JBKDZV010000104.1:0-3201 GCA_047971455.1 Mycoplasmatales bacterium
TAATTATGATAAAACTTATAATAAAACAGTAGAAAAAGGAGTAGGATCATTTGCTTGTGATTATGGAGAATTTTCAGAACAAAAAGAATGGTATCCTAAAAAAGATGGTAATGAGAAAATAACATATAATATAATTGCTAATAATTCAATAAAATTACCAGGAGTAACAAAACAGGTATATGTAAATCCTAGTTGTGTTAATATAGTTAAAGAAGAAGAAAATTATGTAGAAAAAAAATCAAAAGATGGTCTTATAACTTGTCAGATAAGTTATTTAAAGGGAAATATAAAAGAGTATCGAGAAATTCAAAAAAATCCAGATGGATCAAATAAAAATTATGAAGAAGTAAAATATTATGATTCAGGAGATAGAAATAGAAGATATTATAGAACATACAATTATAAGGGAAAATATTCATTAGTTCAGGAAACCTTATTTGCCTATGATATACCAAAAGAATTTACAGAGATGAAATATTATGATTCAGGAGACAGAATGAGAAAATATCATAGATTATATTATACAAACGGGAAGTATTCGTTAGTTCAAGAAGTTCTATATGCTTCTAATAATCCAAAAGAGTTTACTGAAGATAAGAATGATGAATTCGGTATAAAATATCGAAGATATCATAGATTATATCATGGTAATGGACAATATTCTATAGTTCAAGAAATTTTATATAATTCAGGTAAAACAACTAAGTTTACAGAAAATAGATATGATACTAAAGGAAGCAAGATTAAGAAATATATAAGGAATTATACAAACGGTAATCCAACAGTAGCTTACACTTGGATATATAAAGATGGAAAGCAGACTTCTTATACAAAAGCTTATTATTAGGAGATAACAAATGAAAAATTTAGCATTTATTGGAGCAGGAGGACATTCTGATGCTGTTTTAGCATATATTAATCCAAAAGAATACAATTTTATTGGATATTTTGATGATAAAGATATTTTTGAATATAATAATTATCCTATAATTGACAAAATAAAAAATATTCCAAATTATTTAAATGATATAGATGCTCTATTTATTACAATAGGAGATAATCAAAAAAGAAAAGAAATATTTGACAAATTTAATAAATTTAGTTTATTTATAAATATAATAAGTCCTAGTTCTGTTATTTTAAAGACAGTTAAGATTATAGGAGTTAATAATTTTATATCTACTAATACATTTATTGGAGCAAACGTTAAAATAGACAATAATTGTATTATAAATTCTAATGCTACGATAGAGCATCATTGTCATATTGGTTCTCATTGTAATATTTCACCTTCAGCAACATTAAATGGACATGTTATGCTAAGCGAAATGGTATATGTAGGTAGTTCAGCAACTATTATTCAAGTAAAAGAAATTTCTAAAAATATTATAATAGGGGCAGGGGCAGTAGTTGTAAAAGATTTAGAAGTAGAAGGAACATATATAGGTATTCCAGCAAGAAAACTAAAATAAAAGAGGTATAGATGTTTAAGTTCTATCAAATTTTACAAGAAAAAGTAGAAGTAGTAGAAGAAGAAAAAATTATAAAATTGTTTTCAAATTTTTCTTATAATTTACCTGTAAAGATAGAGAATAATAAAATTTATCAATATGAACCATTAAATAAATTTTTGAAAAATAATTATTCTAAAGATTTATTTGAAGTAAAAATAGAAGAATTAATAAATTTTAAAATAGAAAGTCAAAAAAAAAATGAACTATCGTTTATTTTTTTCTTTCATTGTATATCTTCTATTGATAAAGTACAAATTGAGTTAGAAGAAGAATTAACAAAGAAAAAAATTCCTATATATGTAGAAAAATTATCACAAGATGAAATAATTAAATATAGTAATGGAATTGTATATCAAAAATTTGCAAAATTTGTAATAAAAGATTTAAATACTTTAGTTTCGGGTACATATAAACTATCGTATAATAATAAAATAAAAATAAAATTAGATTTTTTAGAAATTTTAAACGATAAAATAATAATTAAATTAAATGAAAACCTAAAAAAAAAACAAATAAAAGAATATTCAAATAAAAAGAGTATTAAAAAATTAAGTTATAAAAATAAAATATATAATAATTATTTTAACTTATTATTAAAGATAAAAAATAAAAAAATAAAAATAAAAAGTTTATTATTAAATAAAGATATTTTTGAAATTGCATATAAAGAATTTTTATATGATGCAAAATTTTTTATAAATCATGATATTTTAGATACTAATATATTTTATAATTATAAATTTATGGCATTTAACTATTATATGAAAAATATAAAAATATCTAATAGTATATTTAAAGGAAAAAGTAAACAAATAAAGGAGATAGAAAAAAAAAATAATTATGAGCATATTAATGCTTCACCTTTTAACAAATCTAAACACAAAATCTTATTAATAGACAATTTAAGGAAGATATTATATAAAGAAGAATATATAGATCCAGCAAGTAAATTTTTATTAGCTAATGAAGATGTTTTAACATTAGAATATGATTATTTAAATAAACATTATAATAAAACCAATGATAATCTTGCTTATGCTGATGATATAAGTATGTATGAAAAATCGTTTGATACAAAAATTATACTTAAATATTGGGATAAAGAAATAACAGATAAATTAAAGAAATATCAAATTTATCAAAAACTGATTAATAAATATTTAAGAAGAAAATTTCCTAATTATCTAATAAATTATTTATACTATTATCAATTGTTAGAACAACAGAAATTTCAAGAAGTGTATGTTGTTGGTCCTTATCGTCCATATATATATGCTGCAGCTTCAAGCTTAAAAATTCCTAAGTTTGAAATACAATATGCTGCTATTGTCAATAATCATCCAGCATATTTTGATGTAACACCTCATAAAAAAGATTTACCTGATAAAATAATAGTTTATGATAAAGTTTGGAAAAATAATTTAAAAAACTATATAAAGGATAAAAATAACATAATTGTAAAAAGTAATAAGTATTTTAATTAAAATATAAAAAATATTCAAATTAATATAGATAATAAAGAAAATCAAATATTATTTTTATATAAAGGAACAATTTGTAATAAAATAAAAGAAGCATATTTTCAGTATAATATAAAAAATCCATCTAAAAAAGAAAAATATAGATTAAATCATAATGAAAAAAAAGACACAAAAAAATTTTACAATAAATTAAAAAAAATAAAAAA